>JAFGIU010000032.1 GCA_016929445.1 Candidatus Omnitrophota bacterium | reverse complement strand
TGGTGGTCTTGCCCGCGCCCGTCGGGCCGGTGGCCAAAATCATCCCGTGAGGCCGGGCCGCCGCCTTGCGAAGGAGATTGAGTTCATGCTCCTGAAAACCCAGGGCCGCGATATCGAGCATGGCTTGAGTCTTGTCCAGGATACGAAGCACCGCCTTCTCCCCCTGGGTGGTGGGCAGGACATTGATACGAAAGTCCACAACCCGGCCGTCGAGCCCGGCCTTGAACCGTCCGTCCTGCGGCAAACGGTGTTCCGCAATATCCAACTCGCTCATCACCTTGAGCCTGGAAACAATCGATTGGTGCAGATTGCGCGGCAACGAATTGACCTCGCGCAGCAGGCCGTCAATCCTGAAGCGAACGCGCAGCCGGTTGGCCAATGGCTCGATAAAGATGTCACTGGCCCTTCGCTTGATTGAGTCGGCCAGGATCATGTCCGTTAAGCGCACGATCGGCCCCTGCTCGGTGAGCGCGCCAAGGGCTTCCGCATCCAAGGTCATCTCCTCGTCATGCGTGTCCTTGATAACCTCCAGTTCTTCTCTGTTGAGATCCTTGAGGATGGCCTCCATTTCTTCATTCGCGGATTCCCCGTAATAGCGTTCCAGGGCCGAGTGAATATCGCGCTGCGTCGCAATGAGAGGCCTCAACTCCATATTCGTAAGAATGCGCAGGTCATCGAGGGCAAAGATGTCTTGAGGATCGGACATGGCCACTGTGAGCGTGTCGCCGAGCCGGGCGACCGGAACCACCAAATACTGGCCCGCAATTTCCGGGGGAACCACTTGGGCCAGGTCCGGATCCAGAGTCAAACGCTCCAAACGAATGGGGGGCACTTCCAACTGCTCGCTGAGGGTCAGCATGAGATCCGCCTCGTCCACAAGCCCCAGCTTAATGAGCACTGAACTCAGGCGCTTGTTGGAGTTGCGTTGCACCTCAAGCGCCTGCGCAAGCTGAGCCTCGCTCAGAAGGCCTTTGTCCAAGAGAATCTCAGCAAGGCGGTCGCGCGCCACACTCATGAGTTCCCTCCCTGGGCATCCTGATTCCACTCTTTGAGCGCAGCGCGCCGGTTTTCAAAGGCAGCCTCGATCTCATTAAAAGGCGAAACCGTGATCTGAAGGGTGCAACCCGTCGCCTCCGCGATCTCTTGAATTGCGGCCTCATCGATCGGATCGCTCATCGCCACAGTCAAGACCTTGCCCATGCGTTCCACAGGAATGGCCTTCAAACGGCGGATACTTTCTTCAGGAATCAGCGTCAGGACATCCGGAGAAATTTCATAGCGGGCAACGGGAAAATAGGGAAAACCAAACTGCAGGGTGAGAGCCTGGACCACATCAAGCTGAGTCGCCGCCCCCATTTCCACCAAAAGCTCACCCACCCGCGTCCCGGGGCGGGAGAGCTGGAGCTTCAGGGCCTCGTCGAGCTGCATCTTGCTGACGACCCCTTTGGCAATAAGAATCTCGCCCACTCTCTTGGTGGTGAGGCGTCTGTATGGGCTCATGCGAGAGCTCTCCTCTTTGGCGCGCTACTGCTTGAAGAGGCGTTTCAGGTCATCTGGTTCGTTGGTCCGACCCATGGCCTCGGCAAAATCAATCACGCCGCGAGAATACAGCTCGAAGAGGGATTGGTTCATGGTGCTCATTCCCTCCCGGGAGCAGGTCTGCATCACAGAAAAAACTTGGTGGATTTTGCCTTCTCGAATGAGGGCCCGGACCGCGTGATTGACCAGAAGAATTTCACTGGCGAGCACACGGCCCGCGCCGTCACTCCGGGGCAAAAGCTGTTGGGAGAGGGCGCCGATGATAACAAATGAAAGCTGCGTCCGCACTTGGTCTTGCTTATGCGCAGGAAAGACGTCGATGATACGGTTAATGGACTGGACTGCATCCGAGGTATGCAAGGTGGCAAACACCAAGTGGCCGGTTTCCGCGATATTGAGCGCAGCTTCAATGGTTTCCAAATCGCGCATCTCACCGATCATAATCACGTCCGGATCCTGCCTCAAAATATGCCGCAGCGCTTCATTAAAAGAATGCGTATCCGAATGGACCTCGCGCTGATCCACGACCGCTCTCTTATTGGTGTGCACAAACTCAATCGGGTCCTCGATGGTCACAATATGGCAGGCGCGAGTCTGGTTGATCTGATCCACCATGGACGCCAAGGTGGTTGATTTACCGCTGCCTGTGGCTCCGGTGACCAGCACCAACCCTTTGGGTTTTGAGCAAAGGTCCAGCATGACGTCGGCAGGCATCCCGATATCCTCAAAAGTGAGGATCCTAAACGGAAGGGCGCGAATCGCGGCGCCCACGGAAGCCCGCTGGTAGAAGACATTGACCCTGAAGCGGCTCAGACCTTTGACTCCAAAGGCAAAGTCCAATTCCTTGTCGTTTTCGAATCGCTTGATTTGCTGGGGATCCAACAGGGTATAGATCAGTTCCCGGGCCATTTCAGGGCTGAGGGAATCGCAGCCTTCAAGAGGAACCAGGCTGCCGTGGAGACGGATATGGGGCGGGCAACCCACTGAAATATGAAGGTCCGATGCCCCCCGGTGCACCATTTCCTTGAGCATTTCATCCATGGTGAGTACGGCGTTGGAGCTGGACATCCTGGGATCCCCTTATGCGGGGACACAATTTGTCAGTCCAACTGAAACATTGTGTCCCCGGAAAAAATACTGCCTAATACAGAAGTATACCTTATGAATTGGGGACCTTCAAGGCAGGCTACCTTCGAGCCGTCCGGGATACGCTCAAAACCAGACCCAGCGCAAACCAGGTGCTCATCACATGCGAGCCGCCCTTGCTCAAGAAAGGCAGAGGCAATCCCACCACAGGCATTAAACCGATGGTCATGCAAATATTGATCAGGACCTGGGTGGAAATCCAGACAATCACGCCCACACATAGCAGGCGCCCCTCCCAATCAACCGCCTTGAGACCTACACGGTAGATCCGGTAAAAGAGCAAACCAAATAGGAACAACAGAACCAAAGAGCCGACAAAACCCCACTCTTCTCCAATAACGGAAAAGATAAAGTCCGTATGGCGTTCGGGAAGAAAATTGAGTTGGTTTTGGGTCCCTGAAAGCCAGCCCTTGCCCAGTAATCCTCCGGAACCCACCGCAATCTTCGACTGGATCACGGTATAGCCCGCACCCAGCGGATCTGCATCAGGATTCCAGAAGGACAGGATGCGCTGCTTCTGATATTCCTTGAGTGCGATCCAGCCCAGGGGCGCCAAAGCCGCCCCGGAGACAACACTGACCCGCAGCAGGC
>JAFGIU010000031.1 GCA_016929445.1 Candidatus Omnitrophota bacterium | reverse complement strand
TGGTGGAGCGCGAGCGCGAGATTCGCGCCTTTGTACCTGAAGAGTACTGGCAGATCGAGGCCTTGCTGGCAAAGCAGAATCCACCCGAAGGCGGGGAAGAGGATTTTCGTTTAAGGGCTACTCTGGAAAAGATGAACGGCGAGAAGATCAATGTCGCGGATCAAGAAAACGCGGCAAAGATTGTCGCGGACTTGGAAAAGGCCACGTACAAGATCTCCGATGTCCAGGAAAAGCAGCGCCGGCGAACGCCCCAGCCGCCCTTTACCACCAGTAAGCTGCAACAGGACTCTTTTAACCGCTTACGTTTTCCGGCCAGTAAAACCATGCGTATCGCACAACAGCTCTATGAAGGAGTCGACCTGGGAGCCCAGGGGAGCGTGGGCCTGATCACCTACATGCGTACGGACAGTGTGCGGGTTGCGGATTCTGCTGTGGAGGAAGTGCGTGCTTTTATCAGGGAAAACTGCGGAGAGAAATACCTGCCCAAATCCGCGAACAAGTACAAGTCAGGCAAGAAGGCGCAGGAGGCTCACGAGGCCATCCGGCCCACCTCCGTGACTTACACTCCTGATGCGGTCAAGCCCTTTCTGGATGTTAACCAGTTCAAGCTTTACGAACTCATCTGGCGTCGCTTTGTCGCCAGCCAGATGACTCCGGCCGTCTTTTTGCAAACGGCCGTTGATATTGAAGCGGATATCTATGGTCTGCGGTCTCGCGGATCGGTTATGCTCTTTGACGGCTTTCTCAAGGTTTACCAGGAGGCCCGGGACAATGACGAAATTCTTCCCAAAGTGGAGAAAGGGGAGGTGCTCGACCTGATCAAGCTCAAACCTTCACAGCACTTCACCAAGCCGCCGCCGCGTTTTACCGATGCTTCTTTGGTGAAGGTGCTTGAGGAAAAGGGGATCGGGCGCCCCAGCACCTATGCGCCGACCATCCAGACCGTAGTGGACCGGGGTTACGTGCGGCGGGACGGAGGATCTTTGGTACCCTGCGAACTGGGAGAGACGGTGATCGACCTTTTGATCGAGCATTTTTCCAAGGTCGTGGATGAAGGATTTACCGCGGAGATGGAGGAGGAGTTTGATCGCGTTGAGGAAGGAAGTCTTGACTGGGTGCAGGTTGTCCGGGAGTTCTATGAGCCCTATTCCGCGGAGCTGGGGGAAGCTAAGGAGAATATGCGTGCCGTTCGTGCGGAAGTGGAAGAGATGGATGAGAAGTGTCCGGATTGCGGGCGGCCTTTGGTCAAGAAGTGGGGAAGAGGTAAGAAATTTATCAGCTGTTCCGGTTTTCCGGATTGCAAGTATGCGCGTCCGATCACCAGTGGTGTGCCCTGTCCTGAGGAGGGTTGCGAAGGCGAGTTAGTTGAGAGGTGGTCCAGGCGGGGCGCTTTTTTTGGGTGTTCGCGTTTCCCCACATGCAGGCACATCTCCAAGGAGCTGCCCAAGAGCGATGCAAACGCTGGCTGAGGAATTTCTCACGTATCTGGAAGTGGAGAGAAACGCCTCTCCGCATACAATTACCAATTACCGGGTGGATTTGGAGGAGTTTCTCCACTTTGCCTCGGAGATGCTTCCGGAACAATTGGATGGGCTCGTGCTCCGGCGCTATGTGGTCCATCTTCAGGGCAAGGGTTATGCCAAGACCACCATTGCCCGCCGCGTCTCCTCCCTCCGGTCCTTTCTCAAATTTCTCCACCGTGAAGGGCATATCAAAAACAACTTAGCCCCCTTGATCATGGCGCCCAAACTGGGGCGCCGTTTGCCGAAGTTTTTGGAAGAAAACGAAGTCGCGCAACTCTTGGAAGCTCCTGCGGACGATTGGCTGGCACTCCGGGACCGGGCGATGCTGGAACTTCTCTACAGTACGGGAATTCGAGTGAGCGAACTCGTGTCTCTGAATGCTCCGGATTTGGATGAGCTCGGAGGTTCGGTGCGGGTGCTGGGCAAGGGCCGTAAGGAGCGATTGGTGCCGGTGGGAGAACACGCGCTTCAGGCTATTGAGAAGTACCTGAAGCTACGGGACAAACAGAAATTTTCACAACGCAGTTTTGCTCTTTTTTTGAATCGCTACGGGAAGCGCCTGAGTACCATGGGTGTAAGGCGTGTTTTGAGAAAACTGATGCGCCGGGCCGGTTTGACACGGCCGGCCAGTCCTCACACCCTGCGCCACAGTTGCGCTACCCATATGCTTAACCGCGGAGCCGACCTCCGCAGTGTTCAGGAACTCCTGGGACACGCGAGTTTGGGGAGTACCCAGATCTATACGCATGTGAGCACGCGTCATGTGCAGCAGGCTTATGAGAAGGCACACCCCCGAGCATAGCCCGGATAAACTTATCCGGGTTAGGAGGACCATGGCCCATCTTCAGCTCTTCCTCTACACGATCCTCTATCTGGTTGCCTTTCCCTTTGTCGTCTTCTTCTGGATTCTCCGCAAGGGCCGTGTGCCCACGGGGTGGAAGCAGCGCTTAGGTTGGGAGCGTCCGGATTGGCCGGCTCATCCGCAGTCCGAAGGCGTGCGCACTTATTGGGTTCATGCCGTGAGCGTGGGGGAGGCGATGGCTGCAGGCGTGCTCATGCGCGCCTTGCGGGAGCGGGAGCCGCTTCTGCGTTTTGTGCTGACCACCGTGACGGAGACCGGGCAGGCCGTGGCCCGGCGCGCAGCCTCAGAGGCAGATGTCGTGTGCTATGTGCCTTTTGATCTGCCGCCCTTGGTTCACTCCTTTATTCGCTTCTACAAACCCGAGGCCCTTTTTTTGATGGAGACCGAGATTTGGCCCGGACTCATCGGCAGCAGCCATTTGGCCGGGCTCCCGGTTTGTATTGCCAATGGCCGTCTTTCGCCTAAGTCTTTTGCTTCTTATCTGGAATGGCGGATTCTGATTGGGCCGTGGCTTCATAAGATCAGTGTGTGGGCTGTCCAGAGCGAGGCGGATCAAGACCGGGTCCTGAAGTTAGGGATTCATCCGGAGCGGGTTCACGTCAGCGGGAATCTCAAATACGCCGTGGCGCCGGGGAGTAAGGGCGCGTGGAGCCGTGAAAAGGATCTGGGCTTGGCAGCGGACCATGTACTGTGGATGTGCGGGAGCACACACGAGCCCGAAGAATTTCTGATCGCCAAGGCATATCTGGAGTTGAAGAGTGAATACCCGCAACTGCGGCTTTTTTTGGTGCCCCGGCATGTGGAGCGTTTCGGAGCGGTCGAATCTCAGCTCCGGAAACTGGGTTTGAGTTGCTTGAGATGGTCTGCGTTCAGGGACAAGCAGATCGCGGGTTTTCTGTGGGAGGATTCGCAACAGGTGGTGGTCGGAGACACGGTGGGCGAACTCTTCGATTTGTATGCGAACGCGGATTTGGTTTTTGTGGGGGGGAGTTTGCTTCCTCACGGCGGACAAAATCCGATTGAAGCGGCGTACTGGGGAAAGCCGGTGTGCTTCGGACCGCATATGATCAATTTTCGCGATGTGGCCCGGCAATTTGTGAATGCGGGTGCCGCGGTGCAGGTGGGCTCCGGGCCGGAGCTGGTTCAGGCTCTGGGGCCCTGGCTTGGCGATGCGGCAAAGCGCCGGGAGGCGGGCCGGGCCGGACATGCCTTAGTGCAAGCCCAGAGTGCAGTGGCCCAAAAGACCTGTGATGCGCTGCGGAGTGTGTCGCGCCCGGTCCGGCAACTGCCGGCATGGGAAGAATGGGCGCCGCTCTTGAGGCCCTTGTCGTGGATTTATGCTTTGGGCATAGACGTTCGGAACCATCTCTACGAGCGCGGGTGGTTGCCCTCGGTCCGGCTCGATGCGCCGGTCCTGAGCGTGGGAAATCTCAGTTGCGGAGGCACGGGCAAGACCCCGATGGTTGCCTTGCTTGCGCGTTGGGCTCTGGATCGCGGCAAAGAGGTCTTAGTCCTTTCCAGAGGATATGGGTCTGCGGTTGCCGGCCAAAGCGACGAGGTGGAGTGGCTGCGCGCCCGGGTTCCCGAGGCCCGAGTAGTGGCTCATCCCAATCGGGCGTTAGCAGGGGCCCAGGCCTTGGAGCAGTCACCCGCGGATTTGGTGATCCTGGACGATGGTTTTCAACACCGGTGTGTGAAGCGCGATCTGGATTTGGTGCTCTTGGACGCTACACGGCCCTTTTATGCGGATCAGCTTCTGCCTGCAGGGACTTTGCGCGAGTCGAAAACGGCTTTGCGCCGGGCCACCCACCTTTGTTTGACGCGTGTGAATGAGGTGAGTCCTGAGCAGCTCGAACGAATGGAATCCGAGTTGCGGGAGCTTTGTCCCTCTTGCGTCCCGGCTAAAGCTTCGGTTCGCCCAAGGCGGCTTTGGTCTTTGGTTAATGGGAAAACTGTGGACCTTCAGTTTCTGAACTCAAAACATATTGGGGCGATGTCCGGCATTGGGAACCCTCAGAGCTTTGAAACCCAACTCATCTTCTTAGGCGGCCGGCTGGAATTCACCCAACACTTCCGGGACCATCACCCCTACAGTGCTTATGATTTGCGGGCCGTTGCCGCGCAAGCCCGGGATACTCGAGCGGAAGCCGTGGTCTGTACGGAAAAAGATGCTGTGAAGTGTGTGCCTCTGATCCGGACCCAAAGAGACTTGGCAGAGGCCTGCGAATGGTACGCCTTGGAGGTGGAATGGGTCATTGAAGAAGGGGAGGAGGCTCTGATTCAGGGCCTGGAAAATTTCGGGATTTCTGTTCAGGAGAAAGTGTAAGGAGGCTGCGTGAAGTACAGGGACGTGATTGATTCTATTCTCGTTGCTATTGTCGCTGTTCTTTCGCGTTCACTGACGGCTTTGCCGTGGGGAGTTACCCTCGGACTCGGGACGTTCTTTGGGGGTATTGCTTACTACCTCAGTCCCAACCGGCGCCGGGTGGGGATCAAAAATTTGCGCAACGCCTTTGGGAGCCTTTACTCGCATGAGGAATTGGCAAGAATTCTCCGGAAAGCTTACCAGGATATGGGTTGCAATGTGGCGGAGATTGTTGCCATGCCCAAGGTCGATGACACGCATTTGCGGGAGCACTTGGGTGTGAAGGGTGATGAAGGCTTTCAGAAAATTATGGATCAGGGGAAGGGTGCGATCCTCATTACAGGTCACTTTGGAAATTGGGAGCTGGGCAATCACTACGCGTGCGCGCGCGGATTCCCTCTTACGGTTCTCGCCCGTGATCAAAAATTTGAACGCCTGTATTCCTTTCTCAATAGCCGGCGCTCTTCCCGAGGAAGTGTGGTCGTTTCCAAGGGAATGAATATGAGGCAACTGATTCACAACTTGCGAGGCGGCGGATTACTGGCATTACTCTCAGACCAAGATGCAGGCCGCAACGGGATTTGGGCCCCGCTTTTTGGCACGATCGCTTCGGTGCCAAAAGGGTCCTTTGTCATTGCCCTCAGGGCAGGGGCGCCGATGGTGCCGGTGTTTGTGATCCGCGAGCAGGGCACGAAACACCGTATTGAACTGGAGGAGCCGTTGGAGGTGCGGCCGGGCAGCTTTGACGAACAGGTACAGGACTTGTGCGTCCAATTTAACCAGCGGTTGGAAAAACAGGTGAGCGCCAACCCCACGCAGTGGCTTTGGGCGCACAAGCGCTGGAAATCCTCGCCAGTGCGCCGCATTCTGATCCTGGACGACGGGAAGCTGGGCCACCTGCGCCAATCCGAAGCGGTTGCGGACATGGCGCGCGGCCATTTTATCAATCAGTTGGGCCAACGCGGATATGACCCGGAGCTCATCGAGGTGCGCGCGCGCAGCGTTCGCGTGGAACACGTGTCTGCGGGCAGGCGTAAACGGATGCTTCTTCTTTCCGGCATGGCGCTTCTCCGGCCTTGGCTGAGTCCGTGGTTGTTGCGCACCTGTTTAACCCCGGATACCTTACAGGCCCTGAACGCGGATGCCCCGGACCTGATTGTCTCTTGCGGCAGCGCCACAGCTCCCCTGAATTTATTGCTCGGAAATTTATACGGGAGCAAGTGTGTTGTTGTGCAGAGGGCCCCGGTCTTTGGATCCAAGGGTTTTGACCTGGCAATCCTGCCCAGGCACGACGTGGTCCGTGTGCGGCATAATGAAGTGGCTGTGCTCGGAGCGCTCAATGCGCTTGCCTCGCATCACTTGGACCGGGCTGCGGAATTCTGGCGGGCGCAGCTGAAATTGGGGGCCGGTGAGTCTTGTGTGGGGCTTTTGATCGGCGGGGACAGCAAACACTGCGTGTGGGATGGGGATAGTCTGCCGGCTTTGGTTTCGGAAGTGCTCGAGCTTTCGAAGTCTTTGGGCTTCAAGGTATTGCTGACCACCTCGCGCCGGACCCCTAAGGGTGCCGAGCAGGCCATCCG
>JAFGIU010000030.1 GCA_016929445.1 Candidatus Omnitrophota bacterium | reverse complement strand
CCCAAAGCCGAGCCGCTGCCCGTGGAAAAAACTCCTGAAAACCAACCCGGGTCCAAGGCCGAAAATCCGTCCCAAGCCCCGGCCCCGATTCTCAAACAGCTCGCCACGCGGGCCAAGATCAAACGCCCGGCAGTGGCTGAGGTCACGGTGCACAACAACATCATTTCCGCCAGTTCGCCGGAACTGACCAAGGAACCTTCCTTTCAACGTTACTACGCCGATATCCAAGACCGGATCCAGGCGGAAGCCAGCCGGCGTTCCCCGGGCAACCTGCCGGTAGGGGAGGTGGGAGTGGTCTTTGTCATCTCCAAGACCGGACAGCTTGCGGAACTGAGCCTGGTTCCTGAGGAATCCGTCTCAAACCGCCTCCTGCTGGATCATGCCCTGGCCTCCGTCCGGGAGGCAGCCCCTTTCCAGGCCTTTCCAAAGGATATTGAGAACGAACTCATCAGCTTCCATGTGATCTTCGCCTTTGAGCCCGAGAGCTTGACAGGGCAGATGCGATAAGGATAGAATGCCCAGACACTTAAGGAGGCTGATGCCGCGTTATGTCTAGAGTTGATGTCAAGGAAAACGAGACTCTCGAAAAGGCCCTAAAGCGTTTCAAGAAAAAACTGGAGCGCGAGGGAATCCTCAAAGCGCTCAAAGAGCGCAAGCATTACGAGAAACCGTCCGAGAAGAAGCGCCGCAAAATGCGGAATGCGAGGAAGAAGGCAATTCGGGGGTAAGCAACCGATCATGGCTTTCTTTTTGAGTTGGGACAGGCGCCCGGCACTCAACTGGGTTCCTGTCTTTCTCATGTTAGGCCAATTGGCCTTTGCCTCTCCAACCCAAGCCAAAACACCCATGCCCTCGTATCACAAAGAAATCTTGGAAAACGGGCTGGTTGTGCTGGTCCAGCGGCGGGAGGGACTGCCCGCGGCTGCGGTCCAGGCACTGGTGCGCGCAGGCGGCGCAACCGAGACCGGCCGATTCACCGGCATGGGCATCTCCCATGTCTTCGAGCACATGCTCTTTAAGGGCACACCCAGCCGCGGAGTCGGTGAAATCGAACGGGAACTCCGCCGGTACGGCGGCGATATCCAGGCTTATACTTCACTGGATTACACCGGTTACCACATCACGATCCCGGTGGACGGGCTGCCCACAGCCATCAGCATTCTGGCCGACGGCTTGCAAAATCCCTCTTTTAACCAGGCCGAACTCGCCAAAGAACTCCAGGTCATCCTCAAGGAAATCAACATGAATGAGGATTCCCCGGTGCGTTCTCTTTACCGGCAGCTCTGGCACACGGCCTATTTGGAACATCCTTACCGGCACCCGGTGATCGGATATCCGAAGCAGGTCGAGGCCATAAGCCGGGATGATCTGGTGGCCTACCACAGCAAGCTCTATGTCCCCAACAACATGGTGCTCTCCATTGTGGGCGAGGTGGACCCCGAAGAAACCGTCGAGTTGGTGCGGGAGTCCTTCGGGGATTGGAAACGCGGCCCCAGTCCGGATGATCCGGTTCGGCCGGAACCGCCTCAGACCGCGCCGCGTGAACTGGTGCTGGCACGCCAACTTGAGCTGGCCTATGGCGCTTTCGCCTTTCACACAGTGAGTCTCCGTCACCCGGATCTATTCCCCCTGGATGTTCTGGCTTTGGGATTGGGGAACGGCCGCAGCTCCCGGCTGTACCGTCGCCTCCGCGCGGAGGAAAACCTGGTCTACAGCATTGACGCCAGCAGCTATACGCCCAGAGATCCGGGTCTCTTTACCATCAGCTTTTCTGCGGAACCCAAGAACCTGGATCGCATTCGGGAGATTGTGTTCGAAGAGCTAAGGCGCGTCCAAAAAGAAGGGTTCAAGGAAAAGGAGCTGGAAAAGGCCAAAAAGCAGGTGATCAGCGAACACCTTTTCCGCCTCGAAACCCTGCAGGCCCAAGCCCAGGATTTGGCCCAAGGGGAGCTCCTGATGTCCGACCCCGGTTTCTTCACTCATTACGTGGATTCGATTCAGAAAGTGGATTCCGGGCAGGTCCGGTCCGTGGCAAATCAATACCTCCAGCCAGAATCTGTGACCTATGTGTGTCTGCTTCCCAAAGCGGAGCTGCTTTCTCAAGAGGCTGCAACCGGAGAAAAGCCTACACTCCAGGAACCGCTTTTCAGTACTTTGACCAACGGCGCCCGGGCCATTGTGATCCCGAACACAGACCTGGCCGTGGCCTCTGTGTGCGTGGTCTTTCCCGGCGGAGTGCGCATTGAGGAGGATTCCACCAACGGGTGGTCCGGTCTCCTGGCTACCATGCTCAAGCAGGGGACCAGGAAGCACACGGACGAAGAACTGGCCGAAGAAGTCGAAGGCCGCGGCGCGCGTCTGGACACTTTCAGCGGCAACAACAGTCTGGGCCTGACGGGTTCTTTCATGCTGGAGGATCTGGAGCAAGGCTTGGATTGGATTGCCGAACTTCTCACGGACTGCGTGTTTCCCGCGGACAAGCTGCAGCAACAAAAGGAGTCGGCCCTGGCCGCTTTAAGGGCGGAAAACGACAAGATTTTCACTGTAGGCAAAAATGAATTGCGCGGGCGATTGTTTGAAGTGCACCCGTACCGGCTGAATCCCCTGGGAAGTGAAAGGGCTATTCAAGCGCTCACGGATCAAGATCTGCGAAACTGGTACCGGGATTTTCTCCGGATGGACCAGGCTGTGATTGCGGTCACCGGAGGCGTGGACCCCCGGCAAACGCTGGATCTCCTGGAGGAAAAAATCGGACGCATCAAGCGTCCGGCCCCTAAGAACGATGCTCCGGCCATCCGGCAGGAGGCCGCTCTCGAAGAAACGGTCTCTACAAGCATCCCGATGGATAAGGCCCAGAGCTTGCTCCTGATCGGATTCCGGGGCGTGAGCGTGGATTCCCCGGATCGGATACCCTTTGAGCTCCTGACTCAAGTGCTCAGCGGGCTGGGCTCGCGGCTCTTCGAGAAGGTGCGTGAAGACCTGGGCTTGGCGTACGCTGTCGGCGCGTTTCCCGTGGTCGGGGTAGACCCCGGCTATTACGTGTTCTATGTTCTGACCACCGAAGAACATATCGATGCCGCGCGCGAAAAGCTCTGGATCGAAATCAATGCCCTGAAAAAGGAACCCATTTCCGGGGAAGAGCTCGAGAGCGCAAAGAAATACCTGGAGGCCCAGCACCTCATCTCGCAACAGGCTTCGGGGGCGCTGGCCTTTGAGGTCTCTCTCGATGAACTCTACGGTTTGGGACATAAGCGATATTTGGAATACGGAGAGCTCTTGGGGCAAGTAAATGCCCGGCAGATCCAGGAACTTGCAAAAAAATACTTTCTTGAGGGGGCCCATGTTGAGGTCGTGCTTTCGCCCGCTGCTCAAGAGAAGGAGTCAAAATGATGAGTAAAGACTACAAACTCAACATAGAGAAGAAGGTGGACGAAACCTGGAAATCCCAGGTGGAAAAAGAGAAGGAAAGGATCCGCTCGGATGAGCCGAAGCGTTCCCAAGGGAACTCCGGTCCCTCTCAGCCCGCGCAGAAAGAGACGGCCGGAGAACAGGAGCGCCAAGGCCCCGGATCCGAATCCGCATTTCAAATCTTCATCTCAAGCCTGGGCATTCAGACCCTGATGCACCTCGGAGAATTACCCAATCCCATGACTCAGCAGCCGGAACTTCAAATGGACCAGGCAAAGCACATGATGGATATTCTGGAGATGCTGCAGCAAAAGACCAAGGGGAACCTCACATCCACAGAAGCACAGCTCCTGGACGACCTTCTCTATGAGCTTCGCATGAAGTATATTGCCCGCATCCAGGCCATTTCGGAACCGCCGCCGGGTGCAGCCCGTTGAAAGTTCTGAGTTCCCAAGCCCTTAAAATTCTAGTGAGCCTGGGCCTCCTGGGCTTTCTTTTTTGGCTCATGCGGGACAAGCTTCCCGAGGTGCGCCAAACCCTGGGCACAGCCAACCGGCCCTTGCTCCTCACGGCCTTTGTGCTCCAGACCGGTGTGGTCTTGCTCATGGCCCTCCGGTTGCGTATTCTCATGCGTTCGATGCACATGCCCATGCGTTACAAAGAGGTCACGGAAATCACTTATGTCGGCCTCTTCTTCAATGCCTTTTTGCCCACGTCCGCGGGAGGGGACGTGATCAAAGCAGTCTGGGCGGGACGGAGCACAGGCAAAACCGCCGAAGGTTTCGCCGCGGTGCTCGGGGACCGGATTGTGGGTTTTTGCGCGCTCACCCTGCTTATCGGATTCGGTCTTTTCTCTGCCCGGGACTGGGGAGTGGGTTTGGGCAGGCAACTGGCTAATGCCGTCGGAATCGGGATGGTTGCGGTCGCAGGATCCGTTCTTGTGCTCTCGCTGACGCCTCAGCTGGAGAGCCAAGTCGAAAAACTCCTGGGCAAGCTGCATTTGGGTAAGATAGGCGAGGCCTTGCACCGCTTTATCACCGCGCTGGTAAGCCTGCGGGCTCAGCCCAAAGCTCTGGGCTTGGCTTTGATGCTCTCTTTGGTCTTGCAGTCGATTGTCATTTTTGAGGTCTTTCTCTTATCCCATGCCCTGGCCAGTCCGGTGCTCCTGAGGCTGATGTTCTTGATCGTCCCGGTGTCCATGGTGGCTGGTATGGTACCCTCTGTGAACGGCATGGGGGTGAGGGAAAGCGCCTTCGTACTGCTGCTGAGCCGTGAAATAGGGCCGGAAACAGCCTTTGCGCTTTCGCTCCTGTACTTGGCGCTGCTTTTCTCAATGAGTGTGGTTGGTGGATTCGTCTATTTGCTCAATGGCCGCAGATGGATATAATCAACAAAGGTCAATTCAGAACCGAGGTTTCGATTAGGGGGATTCTATGAAACGCGCACTTGTAACCGGGGGAGCCGGGTTTATCGGTTCCAATCTTGTGAGCACTCTGGTGGAACAGGGAGTTCCCGTTCGTGTGCTTGACAACTTTTCTTACGGCAAGAAAGAGAACCTTGCCTCTGTGATCGGCCGTATCGAGTTGATCGAGGGCGATCTGCGCGACAAGGAAGCTGTGAAGCAGGCTGTGGCCGATGTCGAGGTTATTTTCCACCAAGGGGCGCTTCGCTCGGTTCCGAAGTCCGTGGATGACCCGGAGCCCTACAATGATGTCAATGTCACAGGAACCCTCAATCTCTTGATGGCAGCCAAAGAGGCCGGGGTGCGGCGCGTGGTCAGCGCGTCCAGCTCTTCCGTTTACGGCGATAATCCGGAATTGCCCAAAGTGGAGACCCAATATCCCTTTCCGATCTCCCCCTACGCGGCTTCCAAACTGGCCACCGAGGGCTATTGCCAGACCTTTAGTGCGGTCTACGGTCTTTCTACGGTCAGCCTGCGCTATTTCAATGTGTTCGGCCCCAGGCAGGATCCGGGCTCCGAATACGCGGTGGTCATTCCGGCCTTTATCACCGCCATTTTGGACGATAAAGCGCCTACCATTCACGGAGATGGTTTGCAGTCCAGAGACTTCACCTATATCGATGATGTGGTGCAGGCCAATATCCTGGCGGGAACAGCCCCCGGTCTTTCCGGACAGGCCCTTAATATCGCCTGCGGCGCAAATCACACAGTGCTCGATATTGTGAAGCACACAAACAAGATCTTGGGGAAAGACGTCAAGCCCCAGCACATTGCAGCCCGCCAGGGAGATGTGCGCCACACACTGGCCGATATCACCGCAGCGCGCAAGTTAATACGGTTTGAGCCCAAGGTCATGTTTGAAGAAGGCCTGCAGAGAACAATTGAATGGTTCCAGAAGCAATCCTAGGCTTCTGTGCGTCTGAGGTGGGAGGGAGGAATCCGCATCTCCTCCCGGTACTTGGCGACCGTGCGCCGGGCGAGCTGAAATCCTTGCTTCCGGAGGATTTCGATAAGCTGCTGGTCGCTTAGAGGTTTGGTTTTGCTTTCCGCATCGATCGCCTTGCGCAGCGCCACTTTGACGCGGTCAGTCGAGACCGCCTCCTTCGTACTGCTGCCCCCGATG
>JAFGIU010000029.1 GCA_016929445.1 Candidatus Omnitrophota bacterium | reverse complement strand
CCATGCCCCACAAGCGCAATCCCGTGGCTTGCGAACGCATCTGCGGGATGGCCCGGCTCCTGCGCGGCAATGCCCAGGTGGCCCTGGAAAACCAGGCTCTTTGGCACCAGCGCGATATCAGTCATTCCAGCGCGGAGCGCGTTATCCTTCCGGACAGCACCATTGCTTTGGACTGCATGCTGCGCGAGGCCACTCGCGTGATTAGCGGTTTGCAGGTTTATCCCCGGAACATGCTTGCCAATCTCGAGCGCACGCGCGGGCTACTCTTTTCCCAGCAAGTGATGTTGGCCTTGGTCGGCAAGGGTGTGTCACGCCAGGAGGCTTACAAGACCGTTCAGAAGAGTGCGATGTGGGTTTGGAAGCAGGGTGGCCACTTGAGCGAGCGACTGTTGGAAGATCCTAAGATTACCCAGCATTTGACTCGGCGGGAAGTCCAGAAGTGTTTTGATCTCAAACCGCATTTGCGTCACGTCAACCGCATCTTCAAGAAGGTCGGTTTGGAGGATTCTTGAATGAAGACTGCTGAAAAACTCTACGAAGGCAAAGCCAAAATCGTTTATGCAACCGAGGACCCGAACTCGGTGCTTCAGTATTTTAAGGACGATGCCACGGCCTTTAATGCGCAGAAGAAGGGCAGTATTAAGGGCAAGGGCGAGGTCAATGCTGAAATTTCCGCCGCGCTGTTCCAACTCTTGGAAGAGGTGGGCGTGCCCACGCATTTCCTTAGCTTGGAGGGGCCGCGGGAACTTTTGACGCGCAAGCTCGAGATTTTTTTGATTGAAGTGACGGTTCGCAACCGGGTGGCCGGGGGTATGGCCAAAGCCTTTGATATTCCGGAAGGCACCGTCTTGCAGACCCCTGTTTTGGAGTGGCATTACAAGAGCGATGCCTGCGGCGACCCCCTGATGAATGACGATCACATTCAGGCCATGAAATTGGCAACCCCTGAAGAGGTTGAGGAAGTCAAGCGCCTTACGTGGATTGTGAACAAGACATTAATTGAATTTTTTGCGGCGGCAGGCTTGGAGCTCGTGGATTACAAATTAGAGTTCGGCAAGGATAAAAGCGGGAAGATTTATCTAGGCGATGAGATTTCCCCTGATACCTGCCGGCTTTGGGACATGAAGACCGGCGAGAAGCTCGATAAGGATCGCTTTCGCAGAGATCTCGGCAAGGTGGAAGAAGCGTATCAGGAGGTACTCAAACGTGTGCGCGAGCGCTAATGAAACAGTGAAGGCCAAGGTCCTTGTCCGGCTCAAGCCCTCCGTGTCAGACCCTCAGGGCCAGGCAGTGCAGCGCGCCCTCAAGACCCTGGGTTTTGAAGGAGTCGAAGGGGTGCGGGTGGGCAAACTCATTGAGGTTGAACTCAGCCAGGCCTCCTCAAATGCCTCAAAGACGGTGCAGGAGATGTGCGACAAGCTCCTGGCCAATCCTGTGATTGAAGACTACACCATTGATGTTTTGCCCGGCGGAAAAACTTTTCAATGAAAAGCGCGGTTGTTGTCTTTCCCGGTTCCAATTGTGACACGGACTGTCAACACTTGGTGCAGAATGTTTTGCGTTGGCCCACGACCATGGTTTGGCATGGTGACCGCAGCCTGAACGGTGCGGATCTGGTTGTGCTGCCCGGCGGCTTCAGTTATGGCGACTATCTGCGCACCGGCGCGATGGCTTCGCTTTCCCCGATTCTCGGCGCTGTCAAAGAACATGCGGCGCGCGGCGGCCTGGTGATCGGAATCTGCAACGGATTCCAGATTTTGATTGAGGCCGGCCTTTTGCCCGGGGCCCTGCTTCCCAACAAAGATCTCAAGTTTATTTGCCGCGAGGTCAGTGTGCGGGTGGAGACGGTGCGTTCGCCCTTTACCGCGGCTTGCAAGAAAGGGCAGGTTCTGAACATGCCGATTGCCCACCACGAGGGCAATTACTTTGCGGACAAGGGTACCCTGGAGAGCTTGCACAAGAATGATCAGATTTGTTTTCGGTATTGCGATGCCCAGGGGAAATTGACCGAGGATGCCAATCCTAACGGTTCGATGGAGTCCATTGCGGGTATCTGCAATAAGGAGGGAAATGTGCTGGGACTGATGCCGCACCCCGAGCGCATGGCCGAAACCATATTGGGCGGTACAGACGGAAAAACGCTGTTTAGGGGACTTTAGCTCAGGGAGCCGGGGACGGTTCTCACACAATCACTTGCGATGAAAAGGGTTGGCGAGAACCGTCCCTGAAAGAATCAATGAAAACCCAAACCATTACTCCACAGATCATCAAGGACCATGGTCTGACTCCCGACGAATACGAGCGGATTGTCGAGATTCTCGGCCGCGAGCCCAATATCACCGAGCTTGGACTGTACAGTGTGATGTGGAGCGAGCACTGCTCTTACAAAAGTTCCCGGGTGCTCCTCAGACAGTTCCCAACCACAGGCGCCGGAGTTTTGATCAAAGCCGGGGAGGAAAATGCCGGAGCCGTGGATATCGGCCATGGCCTGGCTGTGGTCTTTAAGGTGGAAAGCCACAATCACCCGAGTGCGGTCGAGCCTTACCAAGGTGCGGCCACAGGCGTGGGCGGGATTATCCGCGACATCTTTACCATGGGCGCCCGTCCGATCGCTGCCATGGATTCCTTACGCTTCGGGGATTTGAAGAGCTCCCAATCACAGCATCTGTTGGAGGGCGTGGTTTCGGGCATTGCCGGTTACGGCAACTGCGTGGGCGTCCCCACCATCGGGGGAGACCTGGCATGCGATCCGACCTATGAGGGCAATCCCTTGGTTAACGCCTTTTGCCTGGGTTTGGTGCGGCACGAGGACTTGGCGCGCGGCGCAGCCACCGGGGTGGGCAATCCGCTCATCTATGTGGGGCCTGCCACGGGACGCGACGGCCTGGGCGGGGCGAGCTTTGCTTCGCGCGAACTCACCGAGGAATCCCACGAGGATCGCCCGGCTGTGCAAGTGGGAGATCCGTTTACTGAAAAACTTTTGATTGAGGCCTCACTCGAGGCTCTGCGCACCGGCGTGGTCGTGGGCATTCAGGACATGGGGGCCGCAGGATTGACTTGTTCGGTTTCCGAGACTGCGAGCCGCGGCGGTTGCGGAGTGGAAATTGATGTGGCCAAGGTGCCTCGCCGCGAGACCGGCATGACCCCCTATGAAGTCCTGTTGTCCGAATCCCAGGAACGGATGCTTTTGATTGTGGAGCGCGGCAAGGAAGCCCCGGTCCTGGAGCTCTTCCGGAAGTGGGGGCTCGAGGCCGTGGAAATCGGCGAGATTACGGAAGGCAACCGGATGCGCGTTTTTGAGAACGGTGAGTTGGTGGCGGATGTGCCGGTCAACTCCCTTACGGATGAAGCTCCGGTCTATCACCGTCCGAGCAAAATGCCCAAGGGCCAGGAGGCAAAGCGCCGCTGGAAGCCGGATGCCTTAGCCCTTCCCGAAGACGCGGGAAAGGCTCTATTGAAACTTTTGCAGAGTCCGACCGTGGCCTCCAAGCGTTGGGTCTGGGAGCAGTACGATCATATGGTGCAGACGAATACAGAGGTCCTCCCCGGTGCGGATGCCGCGGTGCTTCGGCTCAAGGGCACGGATATTAAACTTGCGATGAGCATGGACGGCAACGGGACTTACTGTGTTCAAGATCCCTATGAGGGCGCTCGTCTGACCACGGTTGAAAGCCTGCGCAACCTGGCTTGTGCGGGGGCGGTTCCTGTGGGGCTCACGGATTGTCTGAACTTCGGCAATCCCGAAGACCCGGAAGTTTTTTGGCAGTTCTCCGGTTGTGTCCAGGGTATTGCGGACGTGTGCAAGGCCTGGGAGATTCCCGTGACAGGCGGGAATGTCAGTTTCTACAACGAGTCGCCGGTCGGCGCGATCGATCCCACACCCATGATTGCTGCCGTGGGGGTGATCTCGGGTTACGATCCGGTGCGTTCTCATTTTCGGAATAAAGGGGACCGCATTTATTTGCTTGGCAGCGGCAAACCCGTTCTGGGTGCCTCCGAGTATCTGCGTTGGGTGTGCGGTCTCAAGGAAGGCGTGCCCGCGCGCTTGGACCTCAAGGCTGAAAGGGCGTTGCACAGGCTCCTGGTGAACTTGGCTAAGGAGGGTTTGGTTTCCTCCATGCACGATGTATCGGAAGGCGGTTTGGCCGTGGCTCTGACCGAGTCCTGTATTTCGGAATCCAAACAGTATTTGGGTGCGGTGGTGGACCTGGAAATTCTGGGCCTTGGAGGAAGCCGCGCCGATGAGCTCCTCTTTGGGGAATCTGCGACACGCGTTATCATGAGTTGTTCTCCGGGCCAGGCTGGGCGTATCGAGACGTTGGCTGCGGAAGCGGGTGTTGACTGCAGGGAGTTGGGTGAAGTGGGCGGCACAAAACTGGAGATCCGCGGTTTGCTGCAACTTGATTTAAAGTTGCTGCGGGATACCTGGGGAAATGCCTTAAAGGAGGCCTTGGGCGCGTGAGTTCCGAGAGAGACTTGAGTCTACAGATTGCAGAAGACGATTCTCCCAAAGAGGCGTGCGGCCTGTTTGGTGTTTTCAATCATGAAAATGCCGGCCATATGGTCTACCAGGGACTCTATGCCCTGCAGCACCGCGGGGAGGAATCTGCGGGGATTGTCAGCTATGACGAAAGCGGGCGCCATACTGAAAAGGGTATGGGTCTGGTCGGCGAGGTTTTTAGCGTTGAGCGCCTTCAACGTCTTAAAGGCGATTTGGCCATGGGGCACACACGGTATTCGACGACCGGCTCCAGCCTTCCTAAGAATGTTCAACCCATTGTGGTCAACTGTTCCAAGGGGCAGGTGGCCATTGCCCATAACGGGAATCTAGTCAATGCGCCCGAGCTGCGCGACGGCCTGGAGGACCAGGGGGCCATCTTCCAAACCACCACGGACAGTGAAATTATTGTGCATCTGATTGCACGTTCCATGCACCCGAGTTTTGAAGACAGTTTGCTTGAGGCAGTCGTGCAGTTGGAAGGGGCCTTCAGTTTGTTGCTCCTGATGCCGGACATGTTGGTGGGGATTCGCGATCCGCACGGATGGCGGCCTCTAGTATTGGGAAAACTCGAGGACGCCTACATACTCGCCTCTGAAACCTGTGCGCTGGAACTCTTGGGTGCGCGCTGCGAGCGTGAGCTCGAGCCGGGCGAGGTTCTCATCATTACAAAGGACGGTTTCCAAAGCCATTTTCCCTTTGAGAAGGTGGCGCGCAGTTCTTGTATTTTTGAGCATGTTTATTTTGCGCGGCCGGATTCCGTTGTCTTTGGCCAATCCGTACACGAGGCGCGCGTTCGCATGGGCCGGCATCTGGCCCGGGAATATCCTGCCGAGGCGGATGTTGTGGTGGCCATTCCGGACTCCGGCAACGCGGCCGCCTTGGGCTATTCTCTGGAAAGCGGGATTCCCTTTGATATGGGGATTATCCGGAATCACTATATCGGGCGCACTTTTATCCAGCCTACCACCGACGGGCGCTCCTTTAAGGCCAAGGTCAAGTTCAACCCTGTGCGCCGGGTACTCGAAGGCAAGAGGGTTGTGGTGATTGACGACTCCATTGTGCGGGGCACCACTTGTGCCAGCCGCATGGCCAGTTTGCGCGCCGCGGGGGCCGAAGAAATTCACTTGCGGATCAGTTGTCCTCCGGTACGTTACTCCTGTTATTACGGGATCGACTTTCCCAATCAGGAGGAGTTGATCGCCCACCGGAAGAGCGTGGACGAGATTGCCGAGTATTTGGGCGTGCAGAGCCTGGGCTATTTGAGTTTGAAGGGACTGATCCGCGCCGTGGGTTCGGACGGAAATGGGTATTGCACAGCTTGTTATAGTGGGGAATACCCCATTCCGGTGAAGCAGCTCGACAAGTTCCGCGCCGAGAAGCGCATCAAACGGACCGGCGAAGTCAAAAGAGCGGGGAGCTAATCCCGATGGCGCAGAAACTCAGTTACAAGAGATCCGGAGTGGATGTGGCTGCGGCTCATGCGTGGACCGAGCGTTTGGGTTCGATCCTGAAGGACACAGGCGCGTCGCGCAATTCTGTGCGGGATTTTGGCGGGGCCTTTGACCTTGGCCGGCTTGTGGGCAAGGATTGTATTTTGGTTTCCAGCGCCGACGGCGTGGGTACCAAGCTGCGCATTGCCCAGCTTTGCAAAAATCACCGCAGTGTAGGGATTGATTTGGTCGGAATGAATGTTAACGATGTAGTGGCTGCCGGCGCCAAACCCTTGTTCTTCTGCGACTATATCTCCACAAGCCAATGGAATGAGGATCTCCTGGTCGATATTGTGAAGGGGATCGCGAAGGGGTGCAAGGAATCGGGTTGCGTTTTGGTGGGCGGTGAAACGGCCCAGATGCCGGGCTTCTACAAGGCCGATGATTATGACTTGGCTGGTTTTTGTGTGGGGATGGCCCGCCGCAGCGAGCTCCTGGGCGCGCACCGGGTGCGGGGCAATGCTGCGTTGGTGGGGCTGGCTTCTTCGGGCCTTCACTCCAATGGTTTTTCCCTGGTGCGCAAGATTCTGGGGGAGCGGCGCCTGGGCTCCAAGGACTGGGGGCCTAGACTCCTGAAACCCACCCGTCTCTACGCCAAGCTCATAGAACAATTGCGAAGGCACTATACTGTTCAGGGGATTGCCCATATTACCGGTGGCAGTTTTGAAGAAAAATTGCCGCGGATTTTGCCCCCGGGTTTGGATGCGGTGATTGATCGGCGAAGTTGGCCTGTGCCGAAGCTTTTCCGGGATTTGCAGCGGGCAGGCAGTGTGCCTGTGGATGAAATGTACCGCACATTCAATATGGGCATCGGGATGATTTTGGTGGTGTCCAAGGATAAGGCCGCGGGCCTGAAAAATGCATCCGAGCGCCTGGGGTGCCGCGCGTGGATAATCGGGGAGACAGCGAAGGGGAACAGGGAGGTCCGATGGTCTCGGGACAAGAAACGTTGAAAATTTTGATTATTGGTTCAGGAGGACGCGAGCACACTCTGGCATGGAAAATGGCTCAGAGCCCCAAGGTGCGGCGTTTGTATGCGGCGCCGGGCAACGGGGGTATTTCTCAAGTTGCGGAGTGCGTGAATATTCAGGCCGAAGACATTGCCGGCTTGCTGAAGTTTTCTCAAGACAAAGGGATAGATTTGGTCGTGGTGGGGCCGGAAGGGCCTTTGGCCGCTGGAGTGGTGGATACCTTTCAGCGGGCCGGGATTCCGATTTTTGGCCCGACAGCCGAGGCCGCCCAGCTGGAATCCAGCAAGGTCTTTGCCAAGGAATTCATGCGCAAGTGCGGAATTCCGACAGCGGAGTTCAAGGCTTTTGACCGGGCCGAAGAGGCCAAGGCCTACGTGGAATCTTTGAACGGTGCACCTGTGGTGATTAAGGCCGATGGGCTCTGCGCAGGCAAGGGCGTGATTGTCGCCTCGAACAAGAGTGAGGCCTTGGGCGCAGTGAGCCTGATGATGGAGGACATGATTTTTGGTCCTTCGGGCCGGCGCATTATCATTGAGGAATGCCTGGAAGGGAATGAGGCCTCTCTCTTTTGCTTTAGTGACGGCAAAACTCTGACTCTTCTGGATTCCAGTCAGGATCATAAGCGCGCCGAGGACGGAGACAAGGGGCGGAATACCGGCGGCATGGGCGCATACTCTCCGGCCCCTGTGGTGACCCGCCAAATTCTGGATGAAGTGAAGGCGCGGATCATGGATCCCATCCGGCAGGGTTTCAAAGATCAAGGGCTGGTCTATCAGGGCGTGCTCTATTTGGGTCTGATGCTCACCGAGAAGGGGCCGCAGGTACTCGAGTTCAATGTGCGCATGGGGGATCCGGAGGCTCAAGTCCTGGTGCCGCGTCTTCAAACAGATCTTGTGGATCTGATCCTAGCCACGGTCGAGGGTAAGCTTTCCAAGCTGGAACTAAAGTGGGATCCGCGGTCCTGTGTGGGTGTGGTGATGGCCTCGGGGGGGTATCCGGGCAGTTATGAGACGGGATACCCGATTAGTGGGCTTGAAGAAGCTGAAGAAGATCCCGATGTGGTGGTCTTTCATGCAGGGACCCGGCGTCAGGAGGGTGCAGACGGTTCACCGGCATTCCTGACCTCGGGTGGCAGAGTGTTGGCTGTGACTGCCTTGGGAGAGACAGTGAAAGAGGCTGTGGACCGGGCCTATGCTGCCGTTTCCAAAGTCCAGTTCAAAGACGCCCATTACCGCAAGGACATCGCGCATCGTGCCCTCAAACAGCTTATTCCGGGGACACAATGAGCTGACCCCAGATAAAGTGGAGGACCTATGGTAAGCTCAGCAAAGAAAACAAAAAAACAAGCGGAAGTCGTCATCTTGATGGGCAGTGATTCAGATTTGCCTGTGGTCAAACCTTGTGTGGAGCAACTCACGGAATTTGAGATCTCTTGGGAGCTCAAGGTCTGTTCTGCGCACCGGTCTCCGCAGGCCACGGCCCGTTTTGCCGCTGGTGCGCGCGCCAGTGGAGTCAAAATAATTATTGCCGCAGCGGGCGGGGCCGCTCATTTGGCCGGTGTTGTTGCAGCTCACACCACATTGCCTGTTTTGGGTATACCCGTGGACTCCAGCGCCTTGCAAGGTTTGGACGCGCTTTTGTCCACAGTGCAAATGCCCGGTGGAATCCCTGTGGGGACTTTGGGTATCGGCCGTGCCGGGGCTAAGAATGCAGCCATCTTGGCTGCGCAAATTCTGGCCCTGACCGACTCTAATCTTGCCGCCAAACTCGAGGAGCACAAGCGCGATCTTGCTCGCTCCGTGAAGCAGAAGGACCAATGGGTACAACGGAGGTTATCCGAGTAGGTCCCAGCGGGGCCCTGCGTTTGATTTTAGATCGAGCGCTTGCCTTTTTGCGCCGGGGTGAGTTAATCGCCTTCCCCACGGAAACCGTGTACGGAATCGGTGGAAGTGCGGGATGCCCGGGCACAGCCCCAGCCTTGGCGCGACTCAAGGGCCGTGATCCGAATAAACCCTTCCAGGCTTTGATCTCTTCCGAAGATCAAGTCAGAGCCCTGGGTTACTCTTTCCCCACATGGGCTCGAGCCCTGACGACCCGATGGTGGCCCGGTCCTTTGACCCTTGTGCTCTCCAATGAAAAGGGGGAAACTCAAGGCTTTAGGGCTCCAAGGCACCCTGCGGTGCTTGCTCTGATTGAACTCTTGGGCCAGCCCATTTTGGCCTCAAGCGCGAACCGGGCCGGGGGCGCGGATGCCTTGTCAGCGCGGGATCTGATCCGGACCTTTAGCACTGAGATTCCGTTAGTGGTGGACGGCGGTCCGGCGAGACTGGGAAGGCCCTCCACGGTGGTGGATGCCAGCAGTACGGAACCGCGCATTTTGCGCGAGGGAGCGATCTCCGTCGCGGAGATCCTCGGAGCCATAGGCCTATGAGCGACTATTCGCAAGCTAAGAATATCTTGTTTGTTTGTACGGGCAATAGCTGCCGCAGTGTGATGGCTGAAGGCTACATGCGCAAGTGTTTGCAGCACTGCGACGGTGATTACACTGTCTTGTCCGCGGGTCTGGCGGCCATCGCCGGCATGCCTGCGTCGGCCATGACCTTGGAGGTGCTCGAGGAAGAGGGAATTGACTTGAGCGGCCACCGGTCCCAGCCTATTACGCCCTTAATGCTCGACGAGGCTGACCTCATTTTGTGTATGGAGAATTACCACAAGGGGGCGTTGTTGGAGAAGGCCCCTGCGATGCAGGACAAGATCTTTTTGTTGAAGGAGTTTGGAATCGAAGAGGAACTTCCGCCTATTGACCGGGATATTCTGGATCCGATCGGCAAGTCTCTGGATTTTTACCGGGAAGTCTTTGAACAAATCAAAATTTGTGTGAGGAGGGTCGCATTGTGTCTTGCCGGATAGCTTTGGGTGCGGACCACGGCGGCTTTAAGCTCAAGGCCGTGTTGGTGGATTATTTGAGGAAGCAAGAGAATAAGGTGGAGGACTTGGGGACGTACTCCGAGGAATCCTGTGATTATCCGGAGTATGGTTACAAGGTGGCTTCGGCCGTGGCTGAGGGCCGGGCAGACCGCGGGGTATTGGTTTGCAGGAGCGGTGTGGGGATTGCCATTGTGGCCAACCGTGTGCCCGGGGTTCGGGCCGGTGTGTGTCATGACGCGGCATCGGCAGCGCACAGCCGCCAGCATAATGACACGAATGTCCTTGTGTTGGGAGCGGATCACACCCCTGCAGAGCAGGCGGTAGAGATCTTGGACGCCTGGCTCCGAACGGAGTTTGAAGGGGGCCGGCATGCGCGCCGGCTGGCCATGATCGAAGAAATTGAGAAGCGGATCCACTTGTCATCGTGAACCGGTTGTTAGGGAGGCGTGGCAATCTGATGTGTAAACGTCACCACGGGGGCAAAACCCGCGGGGGCCTTTAGGGAACACAGATCCCCACGTCGCTAACGCTCCTCGGGATGACGGAATAACGAGGTACTATGAATATCCAACAAATCGACCCCGAAATATCCGTAGCTATTTTCAACGAACTTCAGCGACAGAATCAGCACCTGGAACTGATCGCCAGCGAGAACTTTGCTTCCCTTGCGGTGATGGAAGCCCAGGGCTCGGTCCTGACCAATAAGTACGCCGAAGGCTATCCATCAGCGCGTTGGTATGGCGGTTGCGAGTATGTGGATGTAGTGGAGCGTTTGGCTATTGCGCGGGCTAAGGAACTTTTTGGCGCCGAGCATGCCAACGTGCAGCCTCATAGCGGGACCCAAGCCAATACCGCGGTCTATACCGCGATGCTTCAGCCGGGGGATACGCTTTTGGCCCTGGACTTGGCTTGCGGCGGGCATCTTTCGCACGGCCATCCTCTGAATGTCTCTGGAAAATTTTTCAAGTTTGTCTCTTATGGAGTGAACCGCAAGACCGAGCAGCTCGACTACGACGAGATTGCTTCTTTGGCCCGGGAACATAAACCTAAAATGATTGTGGCCGGGGCTTCGGCCTATCCTCGCACGATTGATTTTGCGCGTTTTCGTGAAATCGCCGATGAGGTGGGGGCGTATCTCTTTACCGACATGGCGCATATTGCCGGCTTGGTCGCTGCGGGAGAACACCCGTCACCTCTTCCTTACTCGGAGTTTGTGACCACAACCACCCACAAGACTTTGCGCGGCCCCAGGGGTGGGCTGATTCTCTGCGGTGAATCTTTCAAAAAAGAAATCAACCGGGAGGTCTTTCCCGGGATTCAGGGCGGTCCGCTCATGCATGTGATTGCCGCCAAGGCCGTGGCCCTCAAGGAGGCGCAGAGTCCGGAGTTCAAACAGTACCAAAAGCAGGTGGTCAAGAATGCGAAGACCTTGGCCGCCGGCCTGGAGTCTCTGGGCTACCGAATTGTGGCGGGCGGTACGGACAATCACTTGATGCTGGTGGATATCGGAGTCAAGGGACTGACCGGTAAGGATGCGACTGTTTGGCTGGGCCAGGCGCAGATTACGGTGAACAAGAATCTCATTCCTTACGATACGCAGAGCCCCATGGTGACGAGCGGGATCCGCTTGGGCACGCCTGCCCTGACCACGCGAGGCATGAAAGAGGCGGAGATGAAGGCGATTGCCGGGCTGATCGGGAAAGTCCTGGATGCCCGGGGTGAAGAGTCGGTTGTGACTGAGGTCGCTGGGCAGGTCAATGAGATCGTCGAGCAGTTTCCGTTGTATCCGGAGCTTGTCTAGTCTATGCGTTGCCCCTATTGCGGACACCAGGAAGACAAGGTCATCGACTCCCGCTCCAGCAAGGCGGGGGATGCGATCCGGCGCCGTCGCGAGTGTCTGGGTTGCGGGCGCCGTTTCACGACTTATGAGCATGTCGAGGAAGTGTCCTTGATGGTGATTAAGAAGGACGGCGCGCGTGAAGCCTTTGACCGTTCCAAAGTCCTTTCCGGGATCCGCAAGGCCTGCCAAAAGCGGCCGGTGAGTGCCATGACCGTGGAGCAAATCGTCGACGATGTGGAACGGATCCTGCAGAATACCCTGGATAAAGAAGTGACCAGCTCCCAGATTGGCGAGCTGGTCATGCAACGCCTGCAAAGCGTGGACGAAGTGGCTTACGTGCGCTTCGCCTCAGTCTACCGCCAATTCAAAGACATCAATCAATTCATGATCGAGCTCAAGGATATGCTGGCCCAAGGGCGGCCGCAGTCTTAAGCCGCATCAGCTTTCCGAATCTGCGAAATCTTCCTCCGCCAAACGCGCCTGTTCTTCCCGGTGTTCTGCAATAATATTACGCAGCTGAGCGCGCTTCAGCAGATCCTCATACCACACGCCGATCTTTTCTTGACTCCGTTCCTGGGCAACCTGGTTGAAGTACTTTTCGTACTGGCCCTTGTAATCGGCTTCGCTGATGGGCAGACGCTGGTCCAGCTGGATCAAACACCATCCGTTGGAGACTTCCAAAACTTCGTTGTGAATATCCCCGGGACTGAGTGTAAAGGCGGCATCCGCAAGAGCTTGGGCTAAGCCGATGCCGGGCACATAACCGCTGCGGTTAAAGGGTTCGGTCTCTTCAATGGGATACCCTAAATCCAGGGCAGCGTCACGGAAAGTGCTGGTTTTTCCCTCGGAGATATAGTCGAGCAAGGTTTTCAACTTTGCGCCGGCGTCTTCCTTGGCAAGCTCATGAGCCTTCTCGCGGCGGAATTGGCGTTCCACGCGCTCGCGCACTTCTGCCAGCGGCGGAATGGCCGGTTCCTTGCGTTCGATCGGTTGGAGGAAGTAATAGTCGTCGCCGATTTCAATGGCTTGGCTGATGTCTCCGACCTCCAATCCAAAAGCTGTTTGAGAGAACTCATGCGACCATCCGATCACGGGGATAGGGCTATTCTCCCAAAAAAGCCCCGTTTCACCCTGGGCAAGCCCAAAGGCTTCCGCCACAACCTGCATGTCCGGGGTGCTCATCTCGGCAATCGTGTCTTCGAGTTGTTCGGAGAGCTTTAGGGCCTTCCTCTTTGCTTGCTCCAGGCGAAGGGCCTGGACAATTTCAGAACGCACGGATTCATCCAGAGGCCGGGTGTATTCTTCAACGCGGAACTCGTCTTGATGGCCGCGCCAGTATTCGCTGACAGCGTCCTCGGTGACTTCTTCAGCAGAGATGCTTTGCTCGGCTGCCAGGGACTGGCGTATCTGAGATTTGAGTTCGTCGTCCAGCCGGCGGACGTGCTCCTTGACCAGGAACTCCGCCTCATTGCGGTCATAATAAGATTCGATATCCTTTTCCTCATAATCCGTGCCATCCATCAGGGATTCTGCTTTGATTGCGGCATAACGAACATTGACCTGGGCCGGAGTGAGAAAGTCCGCGGAATTTTCCCTGTAATAGGTCTCCAGTTCGGATTCGTCCAGGCTTACCCGGTCTGCAAGATCACTGTCCGGGATCAGAATGTAAGAGACTTGGGCTTTTTCATTGTCACGGCGGTAGGCGTCCCGGACTTCAGCGTCAGAAGGAGTGATATCGGCCAAAATGCCTTGGCGCAGCTTTGCAATCTGCAGATCTTCACGCATATTCTTTTCAAAGTCTTGAGGAGAAACCCCCAGGCTATAGTGCAAGATGTATTCGTAGTTTCTAAGATCAAAACCTCCGTTGGCCTGGAACACGGGGAGGGACTGGATATAACTGACGACCTCTTCACTGTCTACACGGATGTGTTGGCGGCGGGCTTCCTCAAGCTGGATGAGCCGGTCCCAGGCGCGCTGTTCCAGGAGATCCCCGGTGACGAAATTGCTGAAGCGATTTCCGTAAATGAGTTGGAGTGTGGTGGTCGTGGCCTTGTGGCTGGCCAGGAAGTCGTCCATAGAGACTTTTTTGCCAAAGATATAGCCTGCGGTGTCCAGCTCCCGTCCGGTTTGGATGGCCGAACTCACTCCCCAGAGTACAAAGACCGGAATGATGAGCGAGGCAATGGTCCAAAGGATTCTTCTGGCAATGTGTTTCTGTCGTAATAACTTAAGCATGAGATTCCCCCTGTTGCGATAAATGACCATTCTATATTCCGATGCCTCTGTCTGTCCATGGGGAGAGGGGCGGAACGATCTTTCCGTACCGAGGTCGGGCCGGTCACCTCGCGCCGGATCGCCTTATGTGATCATTGCATCAGATACTGAAGTACGGGGGGCTGCCCAAAATCGCAGGGCACACGCTAGCGAGACATCGGTGGCTTCAGCGATTTTGAGCTCCTCTGCGAGATGTCGGCCCTCCCTCAAGTGCGGACAAACCGATTCCTTTGGGTGTTGGGGTGCCCCGGCTGCGCCAGCGGGACATAGTCTCTGCATCAGGGACGGTTCTCCAAGCACATTGGGGGACACATCTCCAAAGGAGATATGTCCCCTGAAATTCGGCGAGACCTGTCCCTGATTTAATGACTATATAACCAATCCGGAACGAGTGACTCTTCCGAGGAGGGAAGGGCAGTAGACACCCCAAGGCCTCTGTGCTAAAATCTCCCGTCTAACCTAGGGGTATGTCCCTCTGTTAGCGGTCCTCCGTTTTATTCGGAGGTGCGTTGTCTGACCAACGTATCCGAGCCGTCCCTCGCTGATGGCCTAACTAATAGTAATTAAACGAGTTATGGCAAAAAAAACAAAAAAACTGCCTGTTTCCTCACAGGTGCTCAAGCTCGGTCTGCCCAAGGGCAGCTTGCAGGACTCGACTCTGGAGCTGTTGCGCAATGCGGGCTACCAAATCAGCATCCGCTCGCGCTCCTATTTCCCGGCTGTAGACGATGCTGAGCTGGAGCCGGTCCTTTTGCGTGCGCAGGAGGTTCCCCGCTATGTGCAGGAGGGGGTGCTGGACTGCGGGTTGACGGGCGAGGACTGGGTACAGGAATGCGGAGTGGATGTGGTTCGCGTGGCAGATCTGATTTATGCCAAGCAGGGTTTCACCAAGGTCCGCTGGGTGGTGGCTGTGCCTGGGGCATCCTCCATAAAGAGTGTTAAAGGATTGCAAGGCAAGAGGATAGCAACAGAGCTCGCCGGCGTGACAAAGAAGTATCTCCGCAAGCACAGTGTGAACGCCGATGTGGAGTTTAGCTGGGGAGCCACAGAAGCCAAGGTTTCGGCCGGCCTGGTCGATGCCATCGTGGAGCTCACTGAAACCGGGGCCAGTCTGCGGGCCAATGGGCTGCGCATTGTGGACACAGTCCTGGAGTCCAATACCAAGCTCATTGCCAACAAGCAAGCCTGGAAAGACTCCTGGAAGCGCAAGAAGGTGGAGCGCATGGCTCTGATGCTCCAGGGTGCGATCAATGCGCGGGGCAAGGTTGGGCTTAAGCTCAATGTGCGCACGGGGAAGGGCCTGGAAAAGGTCCTGGGGTTATTGCCCTCCCTGCGAAACCCCACGGTTTCTTCCTTGGCACAACCCGGGTGGGCGGCTGTGGAGACCGTACTGGAAGAGATCATTGCCCGCCAGATTATCCCGCAACTCAAAGAAGCGGGCGCTGAGGGGATTATCGAATATCCGCTCAATAAACTGATTGATTAACGTGAGAGTGAAGGAGTCAACTTTTTATGCCTTGTGGTAAGAAGCGCAAGCGTCACAAGATGGCCACACATAAACGCAAGAAGAGATTGCGTCGGGACCGTCACAAGAAGAACTAGTCACGGAGTTGTCTGAGTGCCTCTGAGGGGTTTTGGGAAAGCAGTTGCTATCCTTCTTGTAGGAGTCCTTCTTCCGGGATGTGCCTCGGGTACATCAGGGCGGAACAAGCAGGCCACGGCCTATGCCCTGTATGCCAAGGCTTTGCTGTATGAGAAGAACCAATCCCTGGAGCAGGCCCTTGACTACTATCGCCAGGCTCTGCGTCTGGATCCCGATTCTGCGGCTCTGCGCACACGGCTGGGGTCCGCCTTGTTGCGCTCCAGTCAGATCGAGGCTGCGGAAAAGGAACTGCGTCAAGCTGCGCGTCTGGATCCGAAGGACAAGCGCTCCCGTTATCTCCTGGCTCTGCTGTTTGTTTCCAAAGCGGAGCTGGAACCGGCCATGCAGATGTACCAGGAAATTATCGATCACTTCCCCGATGAGGAGAATGCTTTGGCCTCGTTGGCGGATCTTCTGGTTCTGCAAGGACGATTTGAAGAGGCGCTTCCTCACTACCAGAAGATCCTCGAATTTCACCCGAAGTCCGAGGCGCTGCACTTGAACATGGGGGTTTTGTCCTCCAGGGTGGGCCGGCCGGAGGAGGCCATCCGGTATTTTCAGAAGGTGGTGGAGCTCCGGCCCGACTCGGTCGAAGGTTACTTGGGTTGGGCTGCAGCTTTGGAATTGGCAGGGCAAGGAGCCGAAGCAGTTGAGCTCTATGAAAAGGCGATTCAGGTGGATCCGCTGAATCCCAAGATCTACCGCCAGGTGGCCCAGATTTACTACGACGAAGGATGGGTTGAAAAGGCTGCCCAGAGCTATGAGATGGGCTTGGCCCTGAACCCGGCCAACCTGGATACGCGTCTGGAGCTGAGCTACCTCTACTTAAGACTTGGCGAGCCGCAAAAGGTGGAGGAGCTGGCGCGCCAGGGATTGGCGCTTTTGGGAGACCGCATGGAGCTCTGGCTCCTGCGGGCCATGGCAGCCGAAGATCTCGGCAATATGGATGAGGCTGAAAAGGCCTACCTTTTTTTGACCAAGCGCTATCCGACTCAGGCCAGACCGTGGTTTTATTTGGGGGCGCTCTACGAGAAACAGAACCGGATGGACAAGGCCCAAGAGGTTCTGCGCCGTTCTCTGGAATTGGATCCCGGTGATCCGGATGCCCTGAATTACCTCGGGTATATGTATGCCGAGCAAGGGGTCATGCTGGATGAGGCCCTGGTCTTGGTGCAAAAGGCCCTGCAGCTGGATCCGAATAACGGGGCTTATGTCGACAGTTTAGGCTGGGTGTATTTCAAGAAGGGGAAGGTCGAGGAGGCCGTCAGTCTTTTGGAGAGGGCGGCCGGGATGAAGCCGGACCCGGTGATTTATGATCATCTGGGCGATGCTTACTACGGCTATGGAAGTTTGCACAAGGCCAGAGATGCTTGGATGCGGGCTCTGGAGTTGGATCCGAATTTAACGTACATTGGGGACAAATTGCAGCTTTTGCCCACGGGCATGATGCATACTGGAGTCCCTTTGGAATGACAGGTGAGCCGCAAATGACACAGAGCAAGCCGAAGACGGAGCAAATAAAGAAGGAAGCCATTGCACTGCGCACGGAAATCCTGCGTATGCTCAATAAAGCCGGATCAGGGCACCCGGGCGGTTCCCTTTCCATGGTCGAAATCCTTCTGGGTTTATTTGATTACGCTTTGAAGTACGATCCCAAGAATCCCGAATGGGAGGGACGTGATCGTCTGATTCTTTCCAAGGGGCACGGCTGTCCCGCGCTCTACGCGATTTTGGCTTTGCGCGGTTACTTTCCGCTCAAGGAATTAGCCACGCTGAGAAAATTGGGGTCGCGTTTGCAGGGACATCCCCAGCGCGGTTTGCCCGGGGTGGAGATTGTTTCCGGTTCTCTGGGCCAGGGTGTTTCCGTGGCTCATGGGATGGCCTTGGGGGAGCGTCTCAACGGTAAGGACACGCGCATTTGGTGTATTTGCGGGGATGGCGAAATGCAGGAAGGCCAGGTTTGGGAAACAGCGATGTCTGCGGCGCACTACAAGCTCGATCATTTCCATGTGATCGTCGATGCCAACGGTGTGCAACAGAACGGGCCTGTTAAGAATGTGATGAATATTGAGCCCTTGGCGCAGAAGTGGGAGGCCTTTGGGTGGAAGGCCTTTGAAATCGACGGGCACGATATCGAGCTCATCCTCGGCACCTACGAAAAAATGATGCAGGTCAAGGGGCAACCCACGGTGCTGATCGCCCGCACGGTCAAGGGCAAAGGTGTTTCCTTTATGGCGGGAAACCACAAATGGCACGGGGTGGCCCCGAATGACGACGAATTGGAAAAGGCGCTTGCTGAAGTGGGAAAGGGGATCTGAGGCAATGGGTGACGCGGCAACCGCAAAGACTTCGGTAGCAAAGAGCAAGAAGCCGACGCGGGACGGATTTGGGGAAGGCCTGCGCGAGCTGGGGAATCTCCGGCCGGAGGTTGTGGCCGTGAGCGGGGATCTTGGGGACTCGACGCGCGCCAAGTGGTTTGGAGATGAACACCCGGAGCGTTTTTTTGAGGTAGGAATTGCCGAGCAGAATTTAGTGAGTACGGCCGCGGGCTTGGCCCTGACGGGTAAAATCCCTTTTGCCAATTCCTTTAGCGCTTTTATCACGGGCCGGGCATGGGAACAAATCCGGATATCGGTGTGCTATATGGATGCGAATGTGAAGATTGTGGGTTCCCACGGAGGGCTTTCAGTGGGCCCGGACGGCGCGACTGCAGAGGCTCTGGAAGATATTGCCGCCATGCGCATTCTCCCCCGCATGACAGTTATCGTGCCCTGTGATGCGGAACAGGCGCGAGCGGCCACCCTGGCTTTGGGCGATCATGTGGGACCGGCCTACTTGCGCTGTGGCCGGGCCCCGGTGCCGGTTTTGACCAATCCGGAGACAGAGTTTGAAATCGGTAAGGCGCGCCTGGCGCGCGAGGGTGAGGACCTCACCCTTGTGGCTTGTGGTGTGACAGTGTATTTCGCGCTTCTCGCAGCCGAAGTCTTGAGCAGGGAAGGGATCGAAGCCCGGGTTTTGGATATGCACACGATCAAGCCTTTGGATACAAAGGCTCTGGCCGCTGCTGCGGAAGAAACCGGGGCTCTCTTGAGCGTGGAAGAACACACCATTCATGGCGGTTTGGGGGGTGCGATCGCAGAGTGGTTGGCCCAGAACGCGAACGTGCCTTTCAAGATCATGGGCGTGCCGGACAAATTCGGCCAATCCGGTGAATTTGAAGAATTGGTCGAGGTCTACGGTTTGGGGCCGGACAGTATTGCGAAAGAGGCCCGCAAGATCTGCGCCCGGAAGGGGTAAAGGTTTTGAGGACAAAGTGCCTCGATGCCCCGGCAAAGTTGAACTTAGCCTTGTTTGTCCTCGGAAAGCGCGGGGACGGGTACCACGAACTTTTGACGCTCTTTGAACGGCTGGATCTGTGTGATTCCCTGAAGGTGGGTTTGGACCCTCTGGGTCCAGCGGGGGTTGCTCTTCAATGCAGCGCGCCCGAATTGGAAGGCCCTGGGAATTTGGCTTATCGGGCTGCCGGGGCTTTTCTCAGTGCAGCAGGGATCGAAGCGCAGGTTGAGATTGAGCTCGAAAAGAGGATTCCTGTGGCCAGGGGTTTGGGCGGGGGGTCCTCCGATGCGGCCGCTGTGCTCAAGGCACTCAATGAATTGGCGGGATTTCCTCTTAAGGCAGAGGCCCTTTGGAACTTGGGGGCCGGCCTGGGAGCGGACGTGCCCTTCTTCCTCCGAGAGAGCCCGTGGGCGCTGGGCCGGGGGCGGGGTGATGAGATCGAGGCTCTGGAGTTGCCGTGGGAACTGAAACATCTTTTGGTGGTGCCGGCGATTGGACATTCGACGCCGGAAGTATACGGGGCTCTGGATGCCGGAGTTCATCGCGACAGAGTGCCTCCCGAATTTGTCGAAGCACTTTGCCGGAAGGATCTTGAGCAGACTTTGAGGACTGCGGCAAATGATCTGGAGAAAAGCGCGGTGATCTCTGAAAAGGGTGTGGTGCCGGAAATCCTGAAGTGGGTGCGAAGCCGGGGTTTGAGTCAGGCGAGAATGTCCGGCAGTGGTTCAGCCGTGTTTGCAGTGCTTGAAAAGAATGAAAAAGTCGGGGCTATGGTGGAGGACCTTGAGTCCAGAGGCCTCGGGCAAGCGTTTGTAGTGCAGACTCAGTTAGGAAGCTGAGGTCGTCATGGCGATCCGCCACTATTTATGGCGGAGAAGCCATCTTTGCGGAACAAAGATCCTTTCGCCCTTCCGTGGCAAAGCTTAGAAGGGCTCAGGATCAATTCCAATTGTAAGTTACGCAATTTCATTTCGTAACTTACATTGTCATTGATTTGCCCGGTGGTGTAATTGGTAACACATCTGATTTTGGTTCAGACGTCCAAGGTTCGAGTCCTTGCCGGGCAACCAATGCATCGGGACTGAAAGTCAGACGCGGGAAGGTAAATAGTGGCGAATCCATCAAAACTGGCAGTATTGATTTTGGCTGCGGGCAAAGGGTCCCGTATGAACACCGACGTGCCCAAGGTACTGACCAAGGTCGGGGGCCGGCCCATGATTCAGGAGATTCTTGAAAAGGCCGGGGGACTCCAGGCAGAGCGCACGGTGGTGGTTTTGGGGCATCAGATTGACGTGGTGCGTCCCTTTTTACCGGAATATGTGGAAGTGGTCCGGCAACAGGAGCTCTTGGGCACCGCCCATGCCGTGAACGCGGCGCGCAGCGCCTTCGAGGGTTTTGAGGGCGATGTGATCATCATGTACGGCGATACGCCTTTCCTTATGGAGGGAACCATCTCCAGGATTGTGGAGCGCCATAATGAGTCCGGAGCCGCGTGCACTCTGTTGACGGTTGAACACCCGGATCCCAAGGGCTACGGGCGAATCGTACGGGCCGAAGACGGAAGAGTTCTCTCGATTGTGGAGGAACTCGATGCCACTGAGGAACAGCGTGATATCCACGAAATCAATGTGGGCCTTTATTGTTTCCGGCGCCGTGACCTCTTTGAAGCCTTGCAGGAGGTCAAAGCCAATCCGCGCAAAGGCGAATACTATTTGACGGATGTGATTGAGATTTTGGGGAGCAAAGGCGTATGCGTGGAGGCAGTGAAATCCAAGGACGCGCTGGAGGCCTTTGGGGTGAACTCCCTGGAGGATTTAGAAAAGGCCCGGAACGAAATGGCCAAGAAGGGGCAAAATGGACAGTGATCTAGCAATCTTTACAGGGAGTGCCAATCCGGGACTGGCAATGGAGATTGCCGAGACCATGGCTGGGAGTACAGCCGATGCATTGGTTGGGCGATTTAGCGAAGGGGAGATTCGGCTCAAGATCAACGAAAACGTCCGCGGCAAGGATGTCTTTGTGGTCCAGCCGACTTGCAGCCCGGTCAATGACAACCTGATGGAATTGCTGATCATGATGGACGCTCTGAAGCGTTCCTCTGCGCGCCGCATTACCGCAGTCATTCCTTATTACGGTTATGCGCGTCAAGACCGCAAAGACCAGCCCCGCGTGCCCATTACTGCAAAGCTGGTGGCCAATCTCATTACCATTGCCGGGGCATCCAGGGTTTTGACCTTGGACTTACACGCTCAGCAGATTCAAGGTTTTTTTGATATTCCTGTGGACCATCTGTATGCGGTAAACGTGTTTGCGGAACATCTCCACACGCTCGGACTCAAGAACCCGGTGGTGGTGAGTCCTGATGTGGGAGGAATTAAGATGGCACGCGCGTATGCTAAGCGCCTGAGTGCCCCTCTCGCTGTAATCGATAAAAGGCGGCTTAGTCCGGAAAAGGCGGAGGTCATGAACCTCATAGGCGAGGTCAAGGGGCGTCCTGTAGTGATTGTGGACGATATTGTGGCTACGGCCGGTTCTTTGTTGGAGGCCTGTAAGGCCCTCAAAGAGAACGGCGCCGGGGACATTTACGCGACCATTACTCATCCTGTGCTTTCGGGCAACGCGCTTGAAAGGCTGGATGAAGCTCCTCTTAAGTCTCTGGCAGTAACCAATAGTATTCCTCTCAGTGAGGAAAAGAGAAAACACCCCAAAATCAAGCAGCTTTCAGTGGCGCAGCTTTTGGGGGAGGCGATCCATAGAATTCACAATGAAGAGTCAGTGAGTAGTCTGTTTGACTGATGTAGGAGAAGAATCATGGCTGTATACGATCTAGCTGCAAGTCTGAGAGATTTGGCCGGGAAAGGCCCCGCCAAGAAAATGCGACGGGAGGGGCGGATTCCCTGTGTTGTTTATAGCAAGGACCATGAGGCAGTAGGCTTGAGTGTGGATACTCGAGAGTTTCAAAGGGCCTTGCGCACCGAGGCCGGTGAAAATGTCATTATTGAGTTGGCCTATCCCGAATCCGGTAAATCCAAAAAGCACAATGTCCTCGTCAAAGAAATCCAGGAGCATCCCGTGAGCGGGGGCATTCTCCATGTGGATTTTGTGGGGATCGATCTCAAGGAAAAGATTCAGGTCAGTGTTCCGGTTGCCATAAAGGGTGCGGCTGTGGGTGTGAAGCGCGACGGAGGGGTGATGGAACACGTGATGTGGGAAATTGAGGTCGAGTGTCTTCCCACGGCGATTCCTTCAGAAATCCAGGTGAATGTGTCCGAGCTCGGGATGAACGAGGCCCTGCATGTAAAGGACTTGAAAATGCCCGAAGGGGTTGAGTCTCTGGAGGATGCAGATGCGGTTGTCGTGACGGTGGTTCCGCCGAGAGCTGAAGAGGCCGCTGCCCCGCTCGAAGAGGGTGAAGAGCTTCAGCAGCCGGAAGTCATCGGCGAGAAGAAGGAAGACGAAGAGGCCGCTTCGGAGAAAGAGTAGTGAAAATGATCGTGGGTCTGGGCAACCCCGGAAGGCGTTACCAGAATACACGCCACAATATTGGTTTTATGGTGATGGACCGGATCTTTCAGTCGGTACCCGCGCAGCAGCGGGGGACTTGGAGATTCGAACACGAAGCGGAAACCTCGGACGTGCATTGGCAGTCCGGGAAAGTAAAACTGGTCAAGCCACAGACCTTTATGAATCTTTCGGGGATATCTGTGGCAGCTCTCCTTCGCTACTACAAACTCGGTAGTGAAGAGTGCATGGTGATCTGTGACGATGTGAATCTGCCACTCGGAAGTTTGCGATTGAGGCCCGAGGGTTCGGGCGGCGGCCATAACGGTTTGGCATCGGTGATTCAGCATTTGGGTACAGAAAATTTCGCCCGTCTGAGACTGGGTGTCGGACCTGCGCCTGAGGAGTTGGCCCTGGAGGATTTTGTACTTCAGCAGGTCAGCCCAGAAGGGATCCGGTCCTGGCAGGATCAGGTCGAAGATGCGGTAAAGGCTTGTTCAATGTGGTTGAGCGAGGGGATTGATAAGGCAATGAATGTGTTCAATAAAAGGCACACGGAGTGAGGCTATGAGCGAAGTGAATACTCGATTCTATGAGGGCATGCTGATTTTTCGCCCCACTTTGTCTGAGGAAGAGCTCGAGACGGCCGTTAAGGGCGTCGAAAAGCATCTGACCAAAGCGGGTGGACAAATAGTTGAAACACGGATGTGGGGTAAGCGCAAATTGGCCTACCCCATCGCACGACACAAGGAAGGAGTCTACGTGCTGTTCTACTTCAATGCGCCGACTTCGATTATTTCTGGAGTAAAGCGCGCCGTGAAGTTGAACGAAGACGTGATTCGTGAACTGATCACAGTCACTACGGAAAATGAGCTGAGCAAAACTGCGATTTAAGCTTGAGGAGGAATCAAGGTGGCCAATCTGAATCGTGTCTTCCTGATCGGCAATCTCACGCGTGATCCTGAGTTGAGATATGTCAGCAGCGGTACGGCCGTGGCGACTTTCGGCATGGCGATTAACCGGCCTTATACCACTCAATCCGGCGAGAAACGCGAGGATACGTGCTTTGTGCGTATCGTTGTGTGGGGGAGGCAGGCCGAGACGTGCAGCCAGTATTTGAACAAGGGTAGCTTGGTTTTTGTAGAAGGAAGGCTTGTTTACCGCACTTGGGAGAGCGAGGGACAAAAACGCTCGGCTCTGGAAGTGCGCGCCGACCGGGTCCAATTCCTTGGGCGCACCGGAGGGCGGGAGGACGGCTCCGGCTCTGATAGCGCCGGCGCTGATTACTCACACGCCCCTGTTGAAACTGAGGCGAGCTATTCCGAGGCCCCGGATGATGGTTGGAAATCCGGCGGCGATGATGTGCCGTTTTAGTTGAGCGGCTAAGAGAAGTGGAGGATAGACAGCAGTGAGAAGAATAAAGCGAACGGCCCGTATTAGTCGTAGGCCTAGACGCCGCAAGGTGGTTAATCTTCCTGTTGAGGAGATTGATTACAAGGATGTGGCCAAGCTGCAAAAATTTACGACAGAGCGGGGCAAGATTATCCCCAGTCGTATTTCCGGTCTCCCGGCAAAGCAGCAGAGGCTGATTACGCGAGCGATCAAGCGTGCCAGGCAAGTGGCGTTGTTGCCCTACGTAAGAGTGTAGCTTTGCCCAAAGCTGTCATCCCCGCGGAAGCGGGGATCTGGTTGGGTAAGTAGATTCCTCCGCCATGAACCGTGGCGGACGAAGGACACAAAGGTGAACCATGAAAGTTGTACTGACTGAGACTGTAGAAAACCTCGGTGAGGCAGGTGAGGTTGCAGTTGTCAAGGACGGGTATGCGCGTAACTTTCTGATTCCCCGTGGATGGGCCCTTAAGGCCACCGAAGGGAATATCCGGGTTGCGGAGCGCCGCCGCAAGAAAGTTTTGAACGCACGGCAGAAGGAACTTGAGGCGGCGCAGAAGCTGGCTGATGAATTGGCCAATGCTTCTTGCACGATCAAAACCAACTGCGGTGAGGACGACAAGCTTTATGGATCCGTGACTGCGGCCGATATTGCTGAGGCGTATGCGGAGCAAGGAATTTCTTTGGATCGGCGCAAGATTGAACTGGAAGATCCAATCAAGGCCTTGGGTGTGTATCAGGTTCCCGTGAAATTACATCCCGAAGTGACTGCAACCCTCAAAGTCTGGGTTGTGAGAGTTTAATTTGACCCTACAGACCCTACAATCAGCGGTTGAAAGAATACCGCCTCAGAATGTCGAAGCAGAGGTTGCTGTATTGGGATCGATGCTTCTTTCGGACGAGGCGGTTGCTATTGCAGTGGAAGTTCTGGATGAAAAGAGCTTCTATCTGCCGGCTCACCAACGGATTTATGCGTCTATGGTGGAGCTCTATAGGCGCTCTAAGCCGATTGATTTGGTCACGCTTGTTGATGAACTCAAGAAGAAGGGCCATGTTGAGGCTGTCGGCGGGGCGAGCTATTTGGCGGAACTCTCCGCAGCTGTGCCTACGGCTGCTAATTGCCATCAATATGTGCAAATTGTCCGCGACAAGCAGGTCCTGCGCTTTTTGATCTCGACTGCCACTCAGGTGGTGAACGAGAGTTTTTCGACAAGCGGGGATGTGGGCGAGCTGTTGGACCGTGCGGAACAGATGATCTTTGACGTGAGCAAGAGCTCGGTCAAGGGTACTTTTGTGGCGGTCAAGGACATTATCCGCAACAGTATTGAGACCATCGACAATCTCTATCAGAACAAGAGCTATGTCACAGGTCTGGCGACCGGCTTCAAGGATCTGGACGGAATCACCTCCGGATTTCAAAAGTCGGATTTGGTTGTCGTGGCGGGCCGTCCTTCGATGGGCAAGACGGCCTTTGCCCTGAGTATTGCGGAGCATGCGGGTGTGGAACTGCAGCGTCCTGTGGCTCTTTTTAGTCTGGAAATGTCCAAGGAGCAGCTGGTTCAGCGCCTCTTGTGCAGCCAGGCGAAGGTAGATGCCCACAAGGTGCGCACTGGGTTTCTTTCCGAACAGGACTGGTACAAGCTGACGCAGGCTGCAACCCGGCTTTCCGAAGCCCCCATCTTCATTGACGATACACCCAATGTTAGCGGGCTGGAAATCCGGGCCAAGGCCCGGCGTTTGCAGTCGCGCCATCAGATTGAGCTCATTGTGGTGGACTATATCCAGCTTATGAGGGGCGGTGCAAGGGCCGAGAGCAGGCAGCAGGAGATTTCAGAAATCTCCCGGTCTTTGAAAGCATTGGCGCGCGAACTGGGGGTGCCTGTGATTGGCATCAGCCAACTTTCCCGTGCCGTGGAGTCCAGGCAGGACAGGAGGCCTCAGCTATCCGACTTGAGGGAATCCGGCGCCATTGAGCAAGATGCCGATGTTGTCATCCTGCTTCTGAGGGAAGAATATTACAATCCGACCGAAGAGAATAGAGGCAAAGCAGAGGCTATTGTCGCCAAACAGCGAAATGGTCCGGTGGGAACTGTTCAACTGGCTTTCTTAAAGGAATGTGCTCGTTTTGAAGACATATCGTTTCAAACTACCTGAGTTTGACAGTACAGATCAGGCATGCTAAGGTCCATCCTTGTGAAGAATTATCGTTTACTTATTCTGGGGGCTTATCTTCTGGCAATTGGCAGTCTGATTCCGGAAGCTCTTTCTCAAACTGCGGGAGACTCTTCCGGGGGTCCGGTCGTGCGGGAAGTGATTGTCTCCGGGCAAAGAGCGACGAGTTCAGATACGATCCTGGCGCGCGTTAAAACACGCCGCGGAATTCCCTTCTCAGAGACTGTTCTGAATGAAGACCTTAAGCGAATCTACGCGATGGGTTTTTTCACCGACGTGAGCATTGACGTCAAGGAAGAAACCGACGGCGTCTATGTGACCTTCCTTGTTGTCGAAAAGCCCGTATTGAAGGAAGTCCAATTTGAGGGTAACCGGCGGATTCGATCAGCCCGCCTGCAGAAATTGATGCTCTCTGTGGCCGGCGAATTTTTGAATTTGAAGCAGCTTAAGGAAGATGTTGCACAGATTAAGCAGCATTATATAGAGAAGGGCTACGCGGATGTCAGTATTTCTTACGACTATCAGGTCAATGCTCCGACGAACGAGGCAACAGTTTATGTTTTAGTCGACGAAGGTGTCAGGTTGCGGGTCAAGGCGATTGAAATCGCCGGTAACCATACGTTTCCCGACAAGAAGATTTTGAAAATCATCAAGACGAGGAAGGCTGCTTGGTTCCGTTCAGGGGTGCTGAAGCAGGAAACCCTTGAGGAAGACCTGCTGAGGATCGAGGCTTTCTACCGGTCTGAGGGATTTGCCGATGCCGAGGCCGAGTCTGTTTCTGAACCGGATCCGACCGGAAAGTGGATCGTAACGAAGATCAATATCATCGAGGGCCGGCGGTATCAGTACGGGAAATTGAGTATTACAGGCAACGAGGTCTTTCCTGAAACAGAATTGAGAGAGACGCTGGCGGCAAAGCAGGGAGACTATTACAGCGAAGACTCTTTGCGGGTTCAGGTCAACCGTATCAAGGGATTCTTTTTCGAAAAGGGATATATCGCTGCGCGGGTCCTGCCGGATACCCTGCTGAACGAAGACACCGGCCAGGTGGACATTGTTTTTCAGGTTATGGAAGGGGAATTGAGCTATGTTCACAAAATCAACATTCACGGCAATACCAAGACCAAGGACAAGGTCATTAGGCGTGAGTTGCGTGTCAATCCTGGCGAGCGGTTTGATGGAAAGAAGCTTGAGCGCAGCAAACAGCGTCTCGATAACCTTGGGTTCTTTGAAGAAGTCCGTTTCGATACCACAGCCACTGACGACCCGAAGTATCGGGATTTAGAGGTAGAAGTCCGCGAGACAAAGACCGGCGAGGTGAGTTTTGGCGCCGGCTTCAGCTCAGTCGATGCCTTTGTGGGCTTTGCTGAAATTGCCCAGAAGAATTTCGACATATCGAATTGGGGGAACTTTACCGGAGCGGGGCAGGATTTACGGTTTCGTTTGGAACTGGGCAGTACCCGAAGTGATTTTGAGATCAACTTCACCGAGCCTTGGTTGATGGATCGACCGCTTGCAGCCGGATTCGATCTCTATAACCGGACTCAGCTTCGAAGCGGCACTTCAGGTTTTGCTTACGATGAGGAACGGCGCGGCGGCGATATTCGTTTGAGCCGGGAAATCGGGGAATACCTGAATGCTTCGACACTTTACCGTTTGGAGCAGATTCAGATTTCGGATATTCCTGCCGGCGCTTCACAAGACTTTAAGGACGAAGAGGGGCAAAACCGGGTCAGTGCTGCGGAAGTCGGTTTGACTTGGGATACCCGGGACAGCCGGTTCAATCCAACAGATGGCCTGATGCTTTTTGGGTCTGCCGGATTGGCAGGCGGCCCTCTTGGGTTTGATAAGGATTTTACCCGGTATCAGGCTACGGGAATGGTCTACAAGACATTCTTTGATCTGTTTACTTTTCAATTCCGGGGTCGTGCCGGAGTGACACAGGCCTTCTCGAATACGGAAACAGTCCCGATTTACGAGCGGTTCTTCCTGGGTGGGGCCAATACGGTTCGCGGCTTTCAAGAGCGGGATATCGGCCCCCGGGATGTTTCCGGCGATGTACTCGGGGGGGAGTCCGTTGTATTTGGAAGTATAGAAATGACATTCCCGCTGGTGGAGAATCTGAAGGGGGCGGTTTTTACCGATGCCGGTAATGTTTGGCAAAAAGCAGATCAGATCGGAAGCGGGGGTTATCAGTATTCGGCTGGCCTGGGTGTGCGTATCAAGACCCCTATCGGGCCGGTTAAGCTCGACTACGGTTATCCGTTGAATCCGGACGATAATCAGGATGACAGCGGAAGGTTCCACTTCTCAATGTCCAGAGGGTTTTTCTAATACTAGGGAAGTCTTTAGGGAGGAAACAACATGCGGCAGAGATGGCTGGCAGCTTTGGTGGTATTTGTGGTTGGATTGGGGTTGGCTTCTCCGGGCTATGCGATGGCCAAGATCGGCTATATGAATGTGGGCAGAGCCTTTGAGAATTACCAAAAGACTAAGGACCAGGAGGCGACTCTGGAGGCCCTTTCAAAGAAGAAGGCGGATGAGCGAGTGGGCCAGGTGGAGATGATCCGGGATATGCGAAGCGAGCTCGAGCTTCTTTCTCCGGATGCTCGGCGAGGCAAAGAGCAGGAAATTGAAAATGGACTATTGGCTTTGAAGGAATTTGATAATCAGAGTCGCCAGGATCTTCGTGAACAGCACGACACGATGGTTCGCGAAATTCTCGAAGAAATCAATGCAGCTGTAATCGACTACGCTAAGAAAGAGGAATTCGCATTCATTTTCAATGAGCGGGTTCTGCTGTTTGGCGAAGAGGCAAACGATATTACCGACCCCGTTCTTCAGATTCTCAATGAAGGATACAAGAATGATAAGTAAGACTTTGAGAGAAGTCGCAGAGATCGTCGAGGGCGAAGTAATCGGTGATTCCTCGGTTGTCATTACCGGTATCTGCGGCATTAAGGAGGCCCAAGAGGGAGATCTCACTTTTGTGGCAAACTCCCGCTACTGGCCCCTTATGAAACACACGAAAGCATCTGCGATAATCGTTTCGCGGGAGGTGGAGTCCGCGACGATGCCGATCATCCGCACGGACAATCCTTCTCTGGCATTCGCCAAGATGGTGAGTTTGATTGCTCCCAATGAAGTGCATCACCCCCAGGGGATCCACCCTACAGCTGTGATCGGAAAGAACGTCAAGCTGGGCAAGGATGTGGCTATCCAGGCTTATGTGGTTGTGGAAGACAATGTCGAGATCGGGGACCGGAGTGTGCTCTACACAGGGGTGTACCTAGGGCACCACACGCAGTTGGGTGAAGATGTATTGGTCTATCCGCATGTGATAATCCGTGAGCGTGTTTCGATAGGGAATCGCGTCATTATCCATAGCGGGTCCGTTGTCGGGAGCGATGGTTTTGGTTTCGCAACAGTTAAGGGTGTACACCACAAAATTCCGCAGATTGGAACTGTGGTTATTGAAGATGATGTGGAAGTCGGGGCCAATGTGACGATTGACCGTGCGCGTTTCGGAGTCACCTTCATCGGCAAGGGGACCAAGATTGATAATCTTGTGCAGATCGCTCACAATGTGACCATCGGAGAGAATTCTATTATCGTTTCCCAGTCCGGTATTTCGGGAAGCACGACAATTGGTAAGAATGTTACGATTGCCGGGCAATCAGGAATCGTGGGACACATTACCATAGGGGATAATGTTGTAATCGCCGCGCAAGCAGGCGTAACAAAATCCATTGAAGCCAACCAATTTGTTTCCGGGTATCCGGCCAAACCACATGCGCAGGCCAAGCGAATTAATGCCATGGTCCAACGTTTGCCCCGTTTGGCCCGGGACCTGGAAGAACTTCAGAAGAAGGTCGACGATCTTGAACACAAGAGTCACTCACCAGCAGACGATCAATAAGCCGGTTAGCATTAAAGGTGTAGGACTGCATACGGGGCAAGAGGTCACTTTGACCCTGAAGCCGGCGCCTCCCCGAACCGGTGTGCAATTTGTGCGTACGGATTTGCCTAACCGGCCCGTCATCCCTGCCTTGGTTGAAAATTTGGTTGATCTCTCCCAGTCACCTCGCCGGACCTCGGTGGGGATCAATGGCGTGGAGATCCACACGATTGAGCATCTCATGGCCAGCTTGTGGGGGCTCAATATTCACAATGTTTTTGTAGAAATCAACGCAGAGGAATTGCCGGGGATGGACGGGAGTGCCGTGCCCTTTGTCCAGGCCCTTCGCGATGCGGGAATCAATCCCCAGACTGCGCCGGCCACCACTTTTTATGCGCGGGAACCGATTTGGGTGGAGGACTCGGCACGCAGGTGCTTCTTGGCCGTACTCCCGAGCTCGGAGCTGCGGGTTTCGTATATGCTGAGTTATGACCACCCGCTGTTGCATGCACAGTACGCTTCTTTTGGCCTGAGTAACGGTGTTTTTGAAAGTGATATTGCCCCGAGCCGCACGTTTTGCTTGCAGCGAGAAGCCGATGAGCTGCGTAAGCTTGGTTTGGGCAAGGGCGCAACTTATGAGAACACTCTTGTGCTCGGGAACGACGGGGTTATCGACAACAATCTTCGATTTGAAAATGAATTTGCCCGTCACAAGGTCTTGGATCTTTTGGGCGACCTTTCCCTGCTGGGCTTCAATCTAGTGGGCCATATTGTGGCCATCCGTAGCGGTCATCCGCTCAATATCCAGTTTATTCAGAAAGTAGCCTCGGCACACAAGCGTTCGCGCGATGCTGCTTTGTATCCGGGTAAGGCGCAGCCGGGCGCCACGGCCATGGACATCAACGTGATCAAGCGAATTCTGCCGCACCGCTATCCTTTTTTGTTGGTAGATAGAATCACGGAAATCGATCCGCTCAAGCGGGCGGTTGGAATCAAGAACGTTACCATCAACGACAATTTCTTTGCAGGCCATTTCCCCGGGCGTCCGGTTATGCCGGGCGTCATGATCATCGAAGCACTGGCTCAGGTTGCCGGGGTGCTTTTGCTCAATAGCGCGGAAAACTCTAAAAAGTTTGCTTACTTTGCGAGTGTTTCCAAGGGCAAGTTCAGAAGGACCGTGGTTCCGGGAGATCAGCTTTTCTTGGAGGTGGACGTGCTCAAGATCCGCCCGAGGACGGGACTGGTTTATGGCAAGGCCCTGGTGGACGGAAAGGTCGTTGCCGAAGCGGAGCTGATGTTTAGTCTGGTGGATGGCTAGTCCCTTCTTCCGGTCTTTCTGACACTAATATGACTGTTTCCATCCATCCTACAGCGATTGTCCATCCGGAAGCCGTTTTGGCCGATGATGTTGTCATCGGCCCTTTTTCTTGCATTGGCGCCAAAGTCAAAATCGGGGGCGGCACGACCGTGGCCCAAAGCTGCGTAATCGACGGGGATACAAGTATCGGCGCCAATTGCGAGATTTACCAAGGGGCCAGTATTGGATTGGCTTCCCAGGACCTCAAGTATAAGAACGAACCTGCGAAGGTCATCATCGGTAACAACAACCGGATTCGTGAATATGTCACCATCCACCGTGGAACGGCCGCGACCGGGCAGACGAAGATTGGTTCTGATAATTTATTGATGGCTTATGTGCATGTTGCGCACGACTGTGTTGTCGGAAACGAGTGTGTTTTTGCCAATGCCGCGACCCTGGGGGGGCATGTGGAGGTGGCGGACCAGGTCATGTTGGGCGGGCTTTCTGCAGTGCACCAGTTTGTCACAGTGGGGACCCGGACTATTTTGGGAGGCGGGTCCAAGCTCGCTTCCGACGGGCTTCCCTATGCGATTTATGACGGGCATCCGGCCCGTTTCCGCGGAATGAATATTGAGGGCCTGAAACGGCGCGGGGTGAGTGCGGAGGTTCGATCCGAGCTGCGCAAGGCCTTTCACATGCTTTTCGATATTGCCGGCGGTTCTCGCGTAGAGCGGCTTGATGCGATTGAAAAGGCTTACCCCGGCACTGAAGAAATCAGGAATCTGGTTGCCTTTGCCCGCGCCTCCAAACGCGGTATCGGGCGTCCTGCCCGGGGCACTCCGGAATAGGAAGACAGTATGGCAGAGACGCATCAGAAGGTCGGACTCATTGCGGGCAACGGGCACTTTCCGTTGATATGGGCTGCCGAGGCCAAGAAACACGAAAGAGAAGTGATTGCCATTGGCCTGCGGGAAGAAACGGAGCCCGCTCTTGAGCAGATTGTGGACCGCATCCACTGGGTTCAGGTAGGGGAGTTGGGCAAGCTTTTCGAGATCCTCAAACGGGAAGCGCTTGTTGAGGTGGTGATGGCCGGACAGGTGCGGCCTCAAAGGCTTTTGGCCAAGGGATTGAACCCGGATTCCTTATTGACGCAGGCCTTGAACCAGGTTAAGGATCTGCGTGCCGATTCTTTGTTGGGGACCTTTGCCCGGATGCTGGAGAGTCAGGGAGTCCGGGTCCTCAATTCCACTCTCTTTCTGGAGGATTCCCTCGCAGGCGAAGGGGTCCTCACCCAAGCCCAGCCATCAGACTCCCAGCGGGAAGATGTTCAGTTTGGGCTGCAGCAGGCCAAGGTCATTGCCGGCGCAGATATCGGCCAGACTATCGTGGTTCGGTCCAAGGCGGTTTTGGCGGTAGAGGCTATTGAGGGTACGGATGCCGCAATCCGGCGAGGCGGACAGCTGGGAGGACCGGGAGCTGTGGTGGTCAAGGTTGCCAAACCCAAGCAAGACATGCGCTTCGATGTGCCGGTGGTGGGCGAATCGACTCTTCGCACCCTTCAAGAAGCGCAGGCTTCAGTCCTGGCCGTTGAAACCGGTCGCACCCTTTTCATCGGCGGGGCCGGGTTTATTCGACTTGCAGATTCTGCCGGGATTGTGCTGATGGGCGTTAAAGTCTCTTAACCCGCGAGGGCCCATGTATCCTGTTCTCCTCCAATTCGGCCCCTTTTCCCTTCGCACCTATGGTGTTTTGGTCAGCATGGCCCTGCTCCTGGGCTATTGGATCTTCCTCAAAGAGACAAAGCGTGTGGGTATTGATTCAGAGCAAGCGAGTTCCGCGCTGATTTTGTGGGTTCTCCTGGGGCTTTTGGGGGCCCGTCTCTACTATATGCTGGCTGTGGACCTTTTGTGGGTCCTGCGTCGGCCTTGGGATCTTCCCGCCCTTTGGAAGGGGGGGCTGGCTATCCACGGAGGTGTCCTGGGAGGCATTCTGGGGGTGCTATGGACTGTGCGCAAGACGCGCGTTCCGTTTGCCACCTGGGCCGATGCTGCGGCTCCTGCGCTGGCTTTGGGACAGGCCGTGGGCCGTGTCGGTTGTTTTTTTGCCGGCTGTTGCTATGGCAAGATTACGCATGTGCCCTGGGCTGTTGTCTTCACCCACCCTCAAAGTTTTGCCCCTCCGAATCTGCCCTTACACCCCACCCAACTTTACGAGGCGCTGCTGGACCTGGGCATCTTTGGTGTGCTCTGGGGAGTGCGCAAGCGCGTGCGTCCGGGGGAGACCTTTGCGCTGTATTTGATCCTCTATGGTTTGGTGAGGCTTGGGGTCGAGTCTTTGAGATGGGACCGGTTGACCCTGGGTTCCCGCTTGAGTCTGGCCATGATCGTGAGTCTCTCGATGGTGGCGGCTGCCTCGGTGTGGTTGATCCTCACTCGCCGAAAGAAGCCCTAACCCAAACCAGGGACGGTTCTCGTGGAACTTTAGTGAAACAAACACTTACATAAGGGTCGTCCCCTTCCCAAACTGGCGTGCGGATGCTTCTAGAGGGACGACCCTTACACAACTCTTGCGGCCGCAAATAGATGCCAAGAACCGTCCCTATTGCACAGCAAATCAAATTGAAGGCTTTGGAGCTCGGTTTTGATGCCGTGGGCATTGCCGGTGTCGGTGAAGATGCCCTGGACCAGTCCCGTTTCGCGGAGTGGGTGTCCCAAGATTACGCAGGGGACATGCAGTACTTGGCCCGGCGTACGGAGGGAAGGCCTTTACAGGAGCTTCTGCCCGGGGCTCAGAGTGTGCTCAGCTTGGTCTCAGCCTATCCCTCTGAAGTCCAAACTTCGGCGCCAGGTCCTTCGGCCCGCGTGGCGCGCTATGCCTGGGAAAGGGACTACCACAAGGTCCTTAGAACCCGGCTGAAGGCCCTGGAAGCCTGTTTGCCGGAGCTTGCCGGCAGGCCTGTGGCTTCCAGACACTACGTGGATACAGGGCCCATTCTGGAACGGTCCCTGGCGCACCGGGCAGGACTGGGATTTTTTGGCAAGAACACTCTGCTCATTACCCGGGATTTTGGTTCCTGGGTCTTTGTGTGCGAAGTGCTGACCGATCTCGACCTGGAGCCGGATACTCCCTTAACAGGCACCTGCGGCTCGTGCACCCGGTGTCTGGATATCTGTCCCACGCAGGCCTTCACCCAGCCCTATCAACTGGATGCGCGCAAGTGTATCTCCTATCTCACCATTGAATCCCGCGATCCGATTCCCCATGCCCTGCGGCCGGGTTTGCAGGACTGGGTCTTTGGGTGCGATCTCTGCCAGGAGGTTTGTCCCTACAACCAGAGAAAAAGGCTTGTGCGTCCCGCGATGAGTCCGGCGATCCAGCGGGCGGGTCCCACCCTCGATCTGGCCCAGGTGCTGAGGATTCGTACGGACGAAGAGTTTCTGGAAACCTTCGCAGGCACCGCCCTCATGCGCGCCAAGCGCCGGGGGCTTCTGCGCAGTGCAGCTGTGGTTGCAGGGAATCTCGGGGATCCCGCTCTTATCCCCGTGCTGGAGGAGCTGCTGGAGCTTGAAGAGGACCCCGTGATCCGGGAGCACGCGGAGTGGGCAAAGTCTGTGATCATGAGGAGCGGAGCAACGCGGTGATCTTTGCTCCGCAAAAACCCTTCGCGTCATGCGGTAGTCATTGCGAATGAAATGAAGCAATCTGGCTATAAGCGAATGATGGAGTAGGTCATGGCGAGCGGAGCACGGCAATCTTTGCGGAACAAAGATCCCCGTATCGGCCTTCGGCCTCATCGGGAAGACTTACTCCGCAAAGACCCTTTGCGTTGCTCAGGGTTAGTTCGCACCACGGGTTATGTCGCTTCGCTCCATAACCCTGTGCTCACTAAAAAAAGAGCGCTGGAACGCTTATTATCAGAACCAAACCCGTCCGTCCTCCAGACAGCGTGAATACGGTCCTGCGTCGTTCCAGCGCTTGGGGGAGTTCCCAAAAACTGTCATGCAAAGCGTAGCATATGGATTTGGGAAAAGCAATCGATTATAAGTATTTTTATCTATATTTGCGCTTCGAGGTGCAACAGGGACGGATCTCGTGTAACCTGTTGAAATATAAGGATTAGGCGAGAACCGTCCCTAATGGTGTCCGTTTAGTGGCCCGGGAGGCCGGTGGGTTACCCGTCGCACCCAGGCGGCAGCGTCATCCACCATGGCATAGGTGGCGGGCACCAGGATCAGCGTAAGGACCGTGGAAAAGGCCAGTCCCCAGGAAATGGCCAGGGCCATAGGCTTGAGAAAGGGATCCGAGCCTCCCCAGCCATAGGCCACGGGAAAGAGCCCGAAACAGGTGGTGATCGTGGTCAGGAGCACCTGCCTCAAACGGAGTTTTCCCGCACTGATAATGGATTCCCGGCGCTGATGGCCTTCGAGACGGAGCTGGTTTATGAAATTGACCAGAATGATGGAGTCGTTGACCACAACCCCGCAAAGCCCGATAAGCCCTAGGATCGCCAAAAAGCTCAAGGGTTTGCCGTGGATAAAGAAGGTGAGGATCACTCCCACAATGGCAAAGGGGATGGTGAGCATGACAATGAGCGGTTGGTGCAAGGATTGGAAATTTGTGGCCAGCAAAAAGAAGATCAGCAGCGCGGCGAGGCCGAAGGCCCGGAACAGGCTATCCAAGGACTCATTTGTGTCCTCCTGTTCCCCGCCATAGGTCACGGTATAGCCCAGGTAGCGCTGCTCCACATCGCTGAATTCCTTGGCCAGGGCCGTGTTGATTCTCACTGAAGTGGCTGTCTTTCCGTCCACGTCCGCGCTTACAGTGATCACGCGTTTGCCGTCCCGGCGCTTGATAAAGGAAAGCCCGGGTTCTTCGGTCCAACTCGCGACCTTATTCAGCGGCACCAGTAAGTCATTGCGGTTGCGTATGAGGAGTTTGTCAAAGGTAGCGGGATCATTGCGGTCCTTTTCAGGCAGGCGCACGATGACGTCCACCGCTTCTTCCGCACGCAGCGGCTTGATCTCCGTGGCAGTGGCGCCTTCGTAGGCGGTGCGCACGGTTCGGGCAATATCTGCTGTGGTCAGCCCTGAAATGGAGGCGGATTCCCGGTCGACCGCAACACGTCGCTGGAGCTTTCCGCGTTCAAAGTCAATGCGCACATCCGCGACTCCGGGCATCTGTTTGAGACGCGCTTCGTACTCCCGGGCAATTCTTTCCAATGTCTCGAAATGATCACCCTGAATGCGCACAGCCACCGGTTTCCCTGTGGGAGGACCCGGATTGATCCTTTCGAAATACAGCCGTTCCCATCCGGGCAGGTCTTTGACCTTTTCCCGAAGCTCTTCGATGACGTCATCGGCTGTGCGCTTTCTTCCCTGGGCCGGTGTCAGGTAAACCATCACCTGGCCGAGATGCGTTCCGCGCTGAGTGCCGGGATCGTCGGCTTCCTGCTGTTGTATGCCGATTTGAGTCAGATAGGTGTCCAGATCCTCTTTGGGTAATCGGTCCAAAATCGCCTCAATGGGTTTCATATATTCCGAGGTCGCTTGAAGAGGCGTTCCCACAGGGGTTTCGCCGCGGATAATAAAGGCCTCGATTCCCTCGTGAGGAAAGAGCACAAATGGGACCACGGATTTTGCCAGGAGAAAGGCACCGACGAGAAGGGTGAAGAACAGGCCCCAAAGCAAGTAGCGCAGGCGCAGGGCCGATTGCAGGATGTAGACATAGGTGTCTTGGATCGTCTGGAACCACCGGGACTCAGAGCGGTGCTTGTGGTTGGTCTGCGGGTGCACAAAGTCTGCCAGATGGGTAGGAAGCACAAAGAGGCATTCCAATAAGGAAGCCGTCAACACGATGGTGACCACCACCGGCATCCACCAGATGAATTTGCCGAAGATTCCGCTCATGAACAGCAGCGGTATAAAGGCGGAAACCGAAGTAAGCACAGTGGCCACGACCGGCTTGGCAACTTCGGCCGTGCCGTCAATTGCAGCCTGCTTGGGAGACTTCCCCATCTCAAGATGACGGTGGACGTTTTCAGACACAATGATGGCGTCATCCACCACCAGGCCCAGGACCATGATCATGGCAAACATCGTAATCAGATTGATCGTGGCTCCGAATAAATACATGAGCAGCAAGGCCGTCATCATAGCCAGCGGCAAGCCCAGCGCAGTCATCAGGGCCACCGTGCGCCCCAGGAAGAGAAAGAGCACGATCAAAACCAGGCTTAGCCCGATCCAACCGTTGTTGAGCAACACTTTGAGACGGCGCTTAACGTAGAAGCTGATGTCGTTGGCAATGCTGATTTCGATCTCTTCGGGCAGTTCCGTGCGGAATTGATCCAGTTTCTTGTTGATAAGATCCACAATCTCAATGGTATCGCCGGCCTCTTTTTTGATGACCACAAGACTGATGGTGGGTTTGCCCTTGGCGCGCAGGAGCACGTCGGTGTCTTCAAAGGTGTCGTACACAGTCGCGACATCGCCGACCTTGACCCAGTTGCCGACATCACTGGAGCGGACAATCACCTGTTCCACCTCTTCTGCCGTAAAGAACTCTCCGTCCGTGCGGATCAGAACTTCCCGTCCGTTTAAAAGAGCCTCTCCGGCTGGCACGTTGACATTGTGCTGCGCCAGGGCATTGACGATTTCATCCAGGGCAATATGGGACCCCAGCATCCGTTCGGGGTCTACCTCGATCTGGATCTCGCGGTTGCGCCATCCGCGGCGGCTCACTGCCGAAATACCCGGGAGTTCCAACAAGCGGTCTTCCAGAATCAAGGCATAGCGCTGGAGCAGGGATTCCTCAACCCACCCGCCCAAATTGACCTCGATTACAGGGGTATTTCCGGCCGTGATTTCCTGGACCAGAGGGTCTTCCACGTCTGCGGGCAGATCCCGGATGGAGTTGACCTCTTGCTGGATCTTGGTTACAACGTCGTCCACATTCGGGGCATCCGGATCAATCGTGACGGTAATGACAGAGATGTTTTCCGTGGAGACTGAGTTGATTTCATCAATGTAGTCGAGGGACCGGATTTCTTTTTCAATGGGTATGGTGACCAGCTTTTCTACCTGCTCCGGAGGCGCGCCAGGATAGAGAGTTTGCACAACCACGATATCAAAGGAGAAGTTGGGGAAAGCCTCCCGGTTCATGGCAAAGGTGGCGGCCAGCCCGGCGACCATGAGGAACACAGCAAAAAGGTTAACGAAGAGACTGTTCTTTACGGAAAATTCTGCTGGATTCAATGGGTGAATTCTTTCTTGATCTCATCCTCAAAATATACGAGGAGTTGGTTTTGGGTAAGCTGTAACTTGGTTAGCGCCCGGCGGTAGGCCAGCAGAGAGGCGTTGTGCAGGAGTTGCGAAGTATAGAGATCCTGCTGAAAATCGATTACGTCCTTGCTGCGGCTGCGTCCTAATTCGAACTGGTTTTCTTCGGCCTTAAGTTTTTGGGCTTGAAGGTCGGCGATTTTTTCGCGCAGACTCGAATTTGTCTTTGCGGTCTCGACTTGACGCACAGCATCCGCGATCTCCACAACAATATTCTTTTGCAGCTCTTCCAAGGCGAGTTCAGCTTTTTCCCTGCGCAGCCGGGCTTGTTTGAACGCGGCCCGTTCCCTGCGGTTTTCCAAAGGCAAAGTGCCTGTGATGCCTACCTCATAAGTCGGGTGTTCGTCTGTAAAAAGAGGGCTGCGGCCGCTCTCAAAGTGTTCATCCAGACGATTCCCGGACACCGCGCCATAAAGATCCAGTTGAGGGAGGAGCTCGCTGCGGGCAATGCGCGCGCCGAGAGTTTCCTTTTCCAAGTCCAGTTCAGCCTGCCGGAGGTCCCGTCTTTGTTTTAGCGCGCGCTTCAGAGCTTCCCCGGCAGAGATTTCGATTTCTCCCGGGTTCAGTCCCTCGGTAGGGACAGAATCCTTCAGAGAGGGGACTTGCAGCAAAAAGGCCAGGCCCTCTGCCAGAGTCTCAAGCTTTGCGCGCGTCAGCAGCAGGTCTGCGCGCCGGGCCTCCACATTGGCCCGGGAGGCGAGCAGATCCCGGTCCTCAACAACGCCGCGGTCCTTCTTGAGAAGGAAGATCTCCAGGAGTTCCTCGGCTTTTTGAAGCGCCATTTCCTGGATTTCAACAGCCAGCCCTGCCTCAGCCCACGCATAGTATTGGTCGGAGACCTCGGCGAGTGTGCTTTCGATCCGGTTGAGGGTGTCTAGATCAATCTGATCCACAGAGAGCTCAGTGAGCCGGACCGTCCCCCGGTCAACAATACCGGCAAAATTCTGCAGCAGGTCCTGATGCGCGGAGAGCCTGAGCTGTTCGTCATAGAGTTCGGGGTTAGCCACAAAACCGGAGCTGCTGGTGCTGCGGGTGTTGACCCAATCCAGCCCCAAGGTAGTGCCGGTGGGCAGATCCTTGGACAAGCCCATCCTCAGGTGTCCTGCGGTGCTTTTGGTGCCCATGATGACGCTGGATTGCTCCCTCTTATCCATGCTGTAGTCCACGCCGAGATTGAGGGTGGTGTCATAGCGCGAGCGGGCCTGCATGAGGTTTTGCCGGGCGTCCTGCTGATCGAGAAGGGCGACACGGACCTGAAAATTGTGGGCCAAGGCCAGGCGGAAGGCCTCATCAAGACTAAGCCCAGCCTTTGCGAAAGAATGGACTTCCGGTTCCTGGGCGCAGACAGTGGATACGCTGCCCAAAGCAAGACTCAGGAGAGCAATCAAGAAGATATTCGAAGGACGGGTGTTGGATCGATTCATCACTCTATCGGTTTGTAGCCTATTTTGCTTCAGACCCATATAATAAGAAATATGGATGACAAAGCCAAGGACTATGCCAGAATCCGCTTGCGCCTCTCTCTTATTGAAATTGTAATCGGTTTTGTATTCCTGGCCGTATTTCAGTTCGCGGGATTCTCCCGTGACCTTGCTCAATGGGCAGACGCCCACACTCTTTTTCTCTGGTCCCAGGTCTTCCTTTACTTTCTTGTCTTTGCATCGGCTTTCTGGGTGGTATCCTTGCCCTTGGGATGGTATCGCTCCTTTAAGCTGGAGCATGAGTATCATCTTTCGAATCAGAGTCCGGGCGATTGGTTCAAGGATGAGCTCAAGTCCAGCCTGTTATCCCTGCTGCTCGTGGGGGCGATGGTGCAAGGGCTTTACTTTCTCCTGCACTATTTTTCCCGGAGCTGGTGGTTCCTGGCTGCCGTGGGATGGTTGCTGATCACCGTTCTCCTGGCCCGTGTCTTTCCGGTCCTGATCCTCCCACTCTTCTATAAGTTGACGCCTCTGGAAGACGTGTCCCTGAAGAAACGCCTCATGGATTTAGTGGAGAAGACGGGTATGACTGCGATCAATGCCTTTAAGATGGATATGGGGGCCAAGACCCGCAAGGCAAACGCGGCGCTCATGGGAGTGGGTCGGTCCAGACGGGTTGTCTTGGGAGATACCTTGCTGGAGAACTTCAGCTCAGAGGAGATTGAAGTCGTTTTAGCGCACGAACTCGGGCATCACAAACTGCGGCATATTGCGCAACACCTGGTGCTTTCTACGGCTGCGGCGCTCGGGGGGTTTTATTTGATCCATCTGAGCGAACCCTTTTGGCTGTCCGTGGCCGGTGTTGAGAGTGTCAGCAGTGTGGCGGCCTTTCCCCTGATCTGTTTGATTTTGACCGGGCTCAGTTTGGTCTTGATGCCTTTGCAAAACGGTTTTTCGCGGGTTTTGGAGCGGCAGGCCGATCAATTTGCCCTCAGTCTCACAGGACGCTCAGAGGATTTCATTTCCTGCATGGAGAAATTGGCCTTGCAGAACTTGGCGGATCCTACCCCCCATCCTTTTGTGGAATGGTTCTTCTATGATCACCCCGCCATTTCCAAACGCCTGGCCATGGGGCGCGCCTATGCGGAGTCCTTATCATGAATTATCCGGTGCCCCAGGATAAGACTCTGGCCTATCTGCGCTATTTCCAGTTGACACTCGTTGTCTTGCTCTCTATCGGTCTTGTGGTGGGGGCTTTTTTTTGGGTGCAAAACTCGCAGACCGAAAAATTGCATTTGGAGTTTGAACGCCTGTCTGCCGCCTGTGTCCAGAGCCTCCAGCAGGGTGTCGACGAATCCTTGACGGCCCTGCTTTCGGCCAGTAATTTTTCCGCTGCTACGAGTTCGGTGGATAGCCGTGAGTTTGGAAAATTTGTTTTCGGCATCAAGCTCGACCAACCCGAGATACGCGCCATGGGCTGGGCTCCCCAGGTGAAGGAATCTGTGCGCAGCGCCTTTGAAACCTCGGCCCGTCAGAATCTGGGCGGATTCATGATCAAGGAGAAGGATTCGAACGGCAGCTACCGGGCCGCTCAGACCCGGGAGGTCTATTACCCCGTTTATTTTTTGGAGCCTGACTTGCGTGAGGCGTCTGAGTTGATCGGTTTTGATATTGGATCCAATGCCGATTGTGCTCTGGCTATGCAAGCGGCCCAAAGCAAGGGACTTCCGGCTGCCGTAGAACAACGGGCTCTGGGGATCAAAAATGCCGGAGCCTTCAGCCTATTGGTTTTCTTGCCGGTCCGCCGGGGCGTCGGGAGTGCTGCCGAGTTATCGGAGGAGGACAATCTAAGGGGCTATGTGATCGGGCTTGTGGAGATGGATGATCTGGTGACGGAGCTTTTGGGGCAGACTAATTTGAGGGGTGTTCAGGTTTTGCTCTCCGGCATGGAAGACACGACCGGAGAGTCCCTGCTTTTTGAGTTGGGCCGGGGGAAGTTGGCCATTCCTCCGGGAAAGGGATTGATTCCCGCCGGGACACAGGAATTCGAGGTTCGCAATGTTCTAAAAGTGGGCGGGCGGAAGTGGTATTTGACTTGCTCCCCGACTGCTGAGTTCTTAAACCAGCGCCGGTCCGTGCAGCCCTGGATTGCTCTTTGGGGCGGGCTGATGCTTTCGGGTCTGTTGGGCGCCTATCTTTTTATGGGGATGCGCCGCGCAAGCCAGATCGAGAAGCTTGTATCCGAACGCATGGCTGAGCTGGCCATGGCCAATCAAGGTTTAGTGAATGAAATGACTGTGCGCAAGCGGGCGGAGAAGAGTCTTAAGCGCGCAAACGAGGAGCTTCGCGACAACCAGAAGGAATTGCTCGATGCGTTGCATGAGCGGGAAAGAGCGGAGGAGCGCCTGAGATCCGTGAACGAGGAGCTCGTGGAGAACGAGAAAAAACTTCTGCAGACTATGGCTGATTTGGGACAGACCAATGAAGAGCTCCAAAACACCCAGCTGCAGTTAATGGACGCGGAAAAATTGGAGCTTGTCGGCCGGTTGGCCGCGGGTTTGGCCCACGAGGTCAAACACCCTTTGTCTGTTCTTCTGATGGGAGCCGAATACATACGGCGGGAACGCACATCCACGGATCCCGACAATGAAGGCATCGAGACGATGCTCGAGGACATGATTGTGGCGGTAAAGCGCGCGGACTCGATCATTCTGGGTCTGTTGGATTTCGCGCGCGCCTCGACCATCACGATGCTTCCGGGGGACCTGGTTCCTGTGCTCGAAAATTGCCTCACACTGCTTAAACACGATTTCAGCCGTTACGGCATTAAGGTGACTACGGAGATTCAGGAAAACCTGCCTGAGGTGGTGATGGACCGCAATCGTATCGAGCAGGTCTTTATCAATCTCTTCGGCAATGCGGTCCGGGCCATGCCCGAAGGGGGCAAGCTCCTGATTCAGGTCCGGTGGGAGCGTCCCAAGGATGCGGAAGCGAGGATCCTGGTCAGGATCCAAGACTCGGGAGTCGGGATCCCGGAACATGTTCTCAACCGGATTTTCGAACCCTTCTTTACAACACGGCTCGATTCGGGCGGGACCGGGCTGGGTCTGTCAATCGTCAAGAACATTGTAGAAATTCATCACGGCAAAATCCAAATCGAGAATGCGCCTGAGGGGGGAGCTGTTGCCACTGTTTTTTTTCCGGTGGGGAAGATTCCTGAAGCCGCATAGCAGGGGGGGATATGGGGGAAATGGTTAAGAAGAAGGTCTTGATCGTTGACGATGAGGAATCCTTGGCCAAGATGATCCGGCTCAATCTTGAAGACTCCGGACGGTACGAGGTGCAAGTGGAGACCTTTGGATCCAAGGCCTTTGCAGCGGCCAAGGAGTTTAAGCCGGATATCATCTTTTTGGATATCGTGATGCCTGATTTGGAGGGCTCGGAAGTGGCTTTTCAGATCCGGGAGGATTCGGAGATCGGCCGGATTCCCATTGTGTTTATGACTGCAACAGTGATCAAGGAAGAAATCGGGCCGGATGGCAGGATTGGGGGACATCCCTTTTTGGCAAAGCCGGTTGGGACCGAGGATTTGGTGCGTTGTATCGAGCGATTCACCAGCTGATACCTTTAGGAGGGAACGAATCTTGGGATTCAGTCTGAGTTCTATCTTGGCGTTTATCGGCGGCACGCTCTGCGCCATGTGGAAGTTCTTGATGATGGCAGGGGATATGCCCGGGGCGCAGCCCTTGGTTGAATTCTTTTCTTCCTATGGTTCGGCCGTGGGCCTGGTTGGTTTGGCGACGTGTGCATTAGGGCTGTGGACCCTGATCCGCAACGAGGAAGGCAAGGTCTTGGCGATTTTCGCCATGGCTTTGGCCTTGGCCGGCGCCTATGCTCTAATGGTGCCCCATATCCGCTTTGGGATTGCGTACTTAGCTAAGCTCGCCGGCCGCTAGTCCGCAGGCATCTCGCCTGTTTTGGCGCCCCGGTGTACCATGTTCCCATGTCTCTGCTCACCTATCACAGCCAGGACTTTTCTGCCCTGGAGCAGAACCTGTTCTCCCAAATTGAGGCGCTGAAGAAGGAAGAGCCCCTCGCTCCTATCGCTGTGGTGGTTCCCACCCAAACCCTTTTGCGCTATTTGCGGCGCCGCTTTTTGGAGAACGGCCGGAGCTACTTGCAGTTTGAATTCCTTTCCTACCCGGGCTTGGCGCGGGCTGTTTTGGAAGGTGCCTGTTTGGAATCCCCGGCCGTTATCGGCAAAGAAGTACTGGGGCCTTTGCTGGCAGGGGTGTTGGACGGGATGCCTGACGGATCACTGCACAATTATCTGCGCCGTTTCCCCGGCGCTTTTTCTGCCTTTCTCGGGATCTGCCGCGAGTTGCGCGATGCCGGCCTTACTAATGCCGAGCTCGCCCCTATCCTCCGGTCATCCGAAGAAGAGGAACTTCTCCGGATTTTCGGCGCCTTTGAGAAGGCGCTCGAAAAACTGTTTGAAACCACGGGCCGTACGGATAGAGCCGGACTCTCCCGTTACGCGCGGCGCTTTGTGGGGGAATCCGAATATGTGCGAAACCTGCGCGCGGTTTTTCACTACGGGGCCTATGACCTCATCCAGACCCATATCGACTTCTTCTGGGAGCTGTCCGGGCATACGGAGCTGCGTCTGATGGTTCCCGGTGTGGGCGACTCTCCGGTCTTCACACCGGGGCGGCAGTTTGTGTCCCAGGCCTGGGTTCAGCAGGGAAGGCTTCATTGCTTGCCGGCAGCTTTGAGGCCCGCATTGTTGGGAGAGCGTCTTGCCGGATTGTATTCGGAGGCCCGGCGTTTTGAGTCTTCCATTTCCTCCGACAAGGTGCAGATTCTCAGCGCAGTCGGAGCGCGGGGAGAACTGGAGGCTGCGGCCCGCAGGGTTCTCTGTTTGAATGAATCGGGTGTGCCCGTGCATGAGATCGGGATTGTGGCGCGTTCGCTGGAACCTTATGCCCCCTACTTAGAGCCGGTTTTGGGCGGGCTGGGCATCCCCTTTCACAGCACTGCTTCCCAACCTTTGATGCGGTTGCCCTTGCCCCAGGCCTTTGTGCGTTTGATTGAGGTCTTGGATGAGGACTTCCCCCGCGAGGCATTTCTGGAACTTTTGCGCAACACGCATTTCCGCACAGAGTCATTACTCCGCGGGGCGCGTCACGCGGCAGATCAATGGGATCGCTTTAGCCGGGAGGCCGGGATTCTGGGAGGAGCCGGGTCCTGGCAACACGATTTGCCCGAGTGGGCCCGGATGAATCTGGACCAGACCGAGCGCCTGGCTTTGAGTGAAGGAGACGCGGTGGAGGAGTGGGTGCTTCGCCGGGTGGAGTCGGCCAAACAGTGTTTGGCCCAATGCGAGGATCTCGGGCAGCTGGTCCGGGGCCTGCAGATCTGGCAGGGCCGTTGGCAGCAGGAGAGAACCTGGCCTGAGTGG
>JAFGIU010000028.1 GCA_016929445.1 Candidatus Omnitrophota bacterium | reverse complement strand
GGTTGTGCCTTTCAATCTCCTGTCTAAGACGCCGGATCTCTTTCTTGGCCTCAGATGCCTTCATCGGTATCGAATCTCAAACCCCTGTTCCAGGGGCGCGCGTTGTTCCCAGGAGATCTGCTCGTCCTCAATCCCGCGGCCCAGCATGCCGGAGCGAATCGCCTTGAGCAACGCGCTCACGCGTTCCCTGGGCCCCTGGGCCCGCATCTCAACGCCTCCATCCGGAAGATTCCGGACCCAACCGGAAAGCCCTTGCTCCGCGGCCATGGCCTGGACTGTGTAGCGGAAGCCGACTCCCTGAACCCGGCCCGAATAGCGCACGTGAACTGTGGTGAGTGTGGAAGTATTATCCATATCGAACTTATTATTTTATCACAGCTTATGGCCGAGACACCGAAGAGATCCCCTTGATCTCGGCATACCGGAAGCAGTCCACGGTGTGGTCATTGACCATGCCCACGGCTTGCATGAATGCATAGCAGATCGTCGGCCCCACAAAATTGAAGCCCCATTTCTTGAGATCCTTACTCATCCTATTGGACTCAGGAGTCTGCGCAGGAAGTTCGCGCAAAGAGCGCCAAGCATTCTGTATGGGGGTGCTGTCGACATATCGCCACAGGAACGCACTGAGAGTCCCGAACTCCTCTTGAATGGCTAGGACACCCTGCGCGTTCCTGACAGCGGATTCTATCTTGAGGCGATTGCGTACGATGCCGGAATCGGCAAGCAGCCGGTTGAGATCCTTTTTGGAATAGCGGGCCACTCTTTCAGGGTCAAAAGCGTGAAAGGCTTTCCGGTAATTCTCCCGCTTCTTCAATATGGTCAGCCAGCTCAGACCCGCCTGCGCTCCCTCAAGGACCAGCATTTCAAACAGATGGCGATCCTCATGAGCCGGGAGACCCCATTCATGATCATGATAGGCAATGTAAAGAGGGTCATTGCCGCACCATTCGCATCTGTTCCGCAATCCAGATCCCAAACCGGGACTAATTCCTGTTAATGGCGATGTCTCTCAACACCGGATACGAGTAGTGCAGAGAAACTTTCTTCACGTCATCTTCCAACGGGAACAGGAGATTGATATACCGGGTGCCTGCTTTTACGGGCGTCTTCACGTAATTCCCGACCACCCAAGCTCCTTCATCATCAGGGGAAGACACAGCCAGCGACATTGCGCGGCTCCGCCCGCGGTCCTCGGACGCCACGTCATCTCCGTGATAATAAAACGTATTGAAATCAGGAGACCACAGCGTCATATCTTTGGGAACTTCAACCTCCAACGCAATGATCAATCCTTTGGTTCTTTCAGAGTCTTCCCATGTCACCGCATTGCCGTTGACACCGTCCAAACGCGTCACGACTTTTGTACTGAGGACTTTAAAGCTAATTTGGTCTGTCTCGCCTGCGAAACCGGCTGTGGGTGCCGCTCCCAAAAGAAGCACAGACACCATCAGTGCATAGAACCACATACGTCTCATTTCCGTTCTCCTTGTTTTTGTAGTTCAAGAGACCCGACTATTTTACACGAATTCGCGAAAAACGCAGATTCCGGGGTTGATTCCCTTCCTCAAAATACGTATGCTATTGAAACTATGGAATTCTCTCAAGAAGTCATGGTATCTAGACTTAAGGGCTTCTACGGCGACGTGGCCCGGCGCCAAAACTTCTGGATTGCCTCGGAAATCGCAGGAAAGAAGGTCTTGGATGTGGGCTGCGGATACGGGCTTCTGGTGGATTTTCTGCGCCGGCAGGACTATGACGTTACAGGAGTGGATCTGGATGAGGATTCTCTCACCCACGCAGCCAGACTCTTCCCCAAATCAACAATCCTCCACTTGGACGGGTATGATCTTCCCTATGCAGACGAAAGCTTTGATACGGTTATCTTCAGGGAAAGCATTCATCATATGGACCGGGAAAAGGCCTTTAGGGAAGCCGCCCGGCTGGCCAAGTACCGGATTATTGTTTTCGACCCCAATCCTTCTCCCTGGATCAAGTTTTGCCGCAAATTGGCCAAGCATGTGGACGAGGAGACTTCTTTCAAAGAAGTGACGGAAGCTCTCAAGCAAACGGGACTTTCTATCAAGCGGGCGGAATTCCTGGAGACCTTTGCGTTTCCGGCCAGCGGCGGGTTTGTGGGGACTCCCCTCATACCCAATTGGGCTTGGTTCAAAAAAATGATCCTCGGGCTGGACGCAATCGTCACGCGCGGTCTCCAGCTCGCTCACTTGGATCGCCTGTTCTGCTGGAGGTTCCTGATAACGGCAGATAAAACAAAAACCGCCAAGTCCGGCTATAGCCCCTCGTTCCTGCATCCTTCACACTCCGTACCCGCCTAGAAGACCTCACACAACACTTTTTGTATTAGACGCGCGTCTAGCCGGTACGCCTCCGGGCAACCGGCTTGCGGCGGCTGCTCCAGACCGTTCCGCCACGTCGCGAACCGCTCAGCTTGGCGCCGGCCCGGCGTGGGCGTTCGGGCTGCTGATCCGTGCCGGGCTCAAAGCCCTCCACGCGACGGCGCGGAATCGGGGTGCCGATCATGCGTTCGGTGGCGCTCACCCATCCGCGGTCGCTGCTGGTGATAAACGTACAGGCAATCCCTGCAAGTTCCGCGCGGCCAGTGCGGCCTATGCGATGGGTATAAGCCTCCGGCGTGCTCGGCACATCAAAATTGATCACGTGGGAAACACCACTCACGTCGATACCGCGTGCCGCAATGTCTGTTGCCACCAGAATATCGTAGCGGCGCGAACGAAATCCGTTCATGGCCTGATCGCGCTGAGACTGGGACATATTCCCCTGAAGGCCCACGGCGCGGTGGCCTGACTTGCTCAACTGGTCTGCCAGGCGCTTGGCACGATGCTTTGTGCGCGTGAAAACAATCGCCGAATTGCAGTTGTCATTTGTGAGCACATTTTCGAGCAAATCGCGCTTCCGCTCCTCTGAAACCGGATACAACGCGTGGTCGATAGTTGAGGCCGGCGCAGAACCCGCCAACTCGACCAAGTGCGGGTTTTTCAGCAGTTCGTCGGCCAGCCCGCGAACTTCCTTGGGCATCGTGGCTGAAAAGAGCAGGTTCTGCCGGCGAGCCGGAAGTGCCGCCAGGATTTTGCGGATATCCTTGAGGAATCCCATATCGAACATGTGGTCTGCTTCGTCAAGCACGAGAGTCTCGATCTGGCCGAGGCGAAGCACCCCCTGCTGGAGCAGATCGAGCACACGGCCCGGGCAACCCACCACAATCTCCGGCCGCTCGCGCAGTGTATTGATCTGGTTGCGCATTGAGACACCGCCGTAGACGGTGACCAGTTTCAAACGGGTGAATTTTGACAGAACGCGGATTTCAGCCGCAATCTGGGTGGCGAGCTCCCGGGTTGGGGCAAGCACCAAGGCACGAGGCCCCTTGCCGCTCTTCTCAAGAAGCCGGTTGAGCAGCGGCAGCGCAAAGGCCGCTGTCTTGCCGGTTCCGG
>JAFGIU010000027.1 GCA_016929445.1 Candidatus Omnitrophota bacterium | reverse complement strand
AGAAGCAGGCGCGGCTTGTTAAGAAAGGCCTTGGCCAAAGCCAACCGCATTTGCTGGCCCGTGGAAAGATTGAAGGCCTTGGTGTTGCGCATGTCGCGCAGCTGGCAGCGGTCCATCAGGAAGTCGATGCGCGCGCCGGCCTGGGGGACCTCATAGAAATCGGAATAAACGCGCAGATTCTGCCAGACCGTGAGCTTGCCCGGCAGGCTCATGGTGGCGGAGCAGGTATTGAGCTTGGAGAGAATGGCTTGCCGCGCGCGGGTGTAGTTGCGCCCGAATAACTCCAGGCGGCCCTCGTCCGGATCCGCGATATTGAGAAGCATGCGGATGGTCGTGGTTTTGCCCGCCCCGTTGGGACCGAGCAACCCGGCGATCTCCCCTTCGCAGATCTCAAAGTCGATATGATCCACGGCAGTCTTCCCGTTAAATCGCTTGGTCAGATCCGTTGCGCATACGATGGGGTTTACTGACATAACTCATTTTCTGGTTGACCGGGTGTCAGACCTAGGTGCTTGACACCCCACTGACGCGTATACGTCATTGCGAGCCGAGCCACGTGCGAGGCGCGGCAATCCTTGTCCCGCACAGATTGCTTCGCCCGCGGCTCGCAACGACGGACTGTGGTGCCTGACACCCATGATACAATACCCTGCTCATGAAAGAATTCGTTTTGATCGCAGCCCATGGCAGCAAGAACCCCAAGACCCCGGAAGAGATCCGCGAACTCAGCGCGCGGCTCTCCACAGAGTTGCGGGGAATCCCTGTGGAAATTGCGTATTTGGAGATTTTGAAACCGGATATAGCGGAAGGAATTGAACGCTGCGTAGGGCATGGCGCTGCGAAGATCACGGTGCTCCCCTATTTCCTGAACACCGGAAAGCATGTGGAGCAGGATATCCCCACCCTAGTCGATGCCGCTCGCTTCAAGTACCCGGAAGTGCGCATCGACCTTCTGCCCCATGTGGGAGCCCACCCCAGTATGGTTCAGTTGTGCAAGGATCTTCTCAAGGGCTAGCCCAGACGCCTTAAAACCCCGACCACCTTGCCCAGGATGTGCACGTTCTCTTCCTGTTCGGAAATCACAATCGTTTCCATCAAGGGGTTCTCAGGTTCCAAGCGAATGACCCGGTTCTTGGTGTCGCGGAAAAAGCGTTTGACCGTGGCCTTGTCCCCCACACCCACAGCCACGACATCTCCGTCATTGGCGTTGGGCTGCTGGCGCACCACCACAAAATCGCCGTCCAGGATCCCGGCGCCGGTAATGCTGTCGCCCTCAATCCGCAGCGCAAAACAGCCCTCGCCGCGCGTAAAGCGCTCATCCACAACCAGGGTCTCATCAATTTCTTCCACCGCCAAAATAGGCTGGCCCGCGGAAATAGCCCCCACCACCGGCAATTCGACGGCATTCTCGGGAAGCGGGTTGCCCGCAGCTCCGGCCATAACCCGAATCCCGCGCGCATGACGGTCGCGCTGAATATAGCCCTTCTTTGCCAGGGCATCGAGGTGGCTGGTCACGCCGCGCAGGCTGGAAATGCCTAAATCCTGGCCGATCTCACGGATGGAAGGAGGGAAGCCCTGCTCTCTGATTTTGGAAATAAGGTATTCGAGGATCTCACGCTGCCGGTCTGTCATGGGTCTAGGTAGTTGCATACACACCTCCTGAGTTTACACTCCAAAAGATACATATGTATAGCAGACAGTTGAACTCATGTCAACAGGTGACTAGCAGACGTTTGCAGTATATTTGCTACATTCACCCTTTTGGTGTCAGGCACTGGTGCCAGGCACCGGTGCCTGGCACCGGGATCAACAGAGGGATCGGATCGCTCCGGCGAGGTTGACGGCGCTGGGCTGGCCCGGTGCTGTGGGACGCGCCGCATAGCCATAGGTGAGCAGGGACCCGAGGAAGGGAAAGAGCACACGTGAGAACTGGCCTGGCGCCCCCATGGCCAGAGTCACAAGGCCTTGCTCACAATGTTCAAGAGTAATCATAGCCAAGCGCAGGGCATCTTCACGGCTCTGGGCCATTGTGGCAATCTTAGCCACTGCGCCTGCTGCCACACACTGCCCGACAATCTGCGTCAACTCAGCCGAATCCGGAGTCTGCTCAAAGTTGTGATAGGAAAGAATGGGCAGCAGGCCGTGTTCCCGGGCCAGGCCCAATACCCCGGGGAGAATCTCCTGTGAACCCAATTCCACATCCACGGCATGCACATAAGGAGCAAGCGCACGGTACAGGGTCAAACGCTGCCCGGGCTGAAGCCCCCCCTCCCCGCCTTCTGCGGGAGACCGTACTGTAGCCAAAAGAGGCATTCCCGATAACGCGTATTTCTTTGCCACTTCCGCGCAATACTCCGGTTCGAACCGGCCGAAAGTATCCACCCGCAACTCCAGCACATCCACGCCCTGCTCATGCAGGGTCTGCAGGGTCTCGGGCACAACCGTATCGTCCACCACCCCGGCCACACGCGGCTTCTGTCTCAGATCGATTGGTCCCAGAAGGATTGGGTTCATTTTGCACATGATTTGGATTAGGTCGGGCCCCGGGAACCCCTATGTATGGGATACGGAAATACAGTAACTGCCTGTAAACACTTGCATTGTCGGGCAATTCTTCGCTAAGGCCATTCTTGACTTCGGATTAGCCCATGATATCTTTGCTAAGGCAACAGTACAAGAAATCATCCATTGGCGATTGAGAGAGCCGTGTAAAACGGTGTGGCGGGGTGTGGAACCCAAACTAGCTCTCAATCGCCCTTTTTTTAGTGAGCACAGGGTTATGGAGCGAAGCGACATAACCCGTGGCGCGCACCAACCCGCCATGGTTTTGTGGCGGATCTAAACTAAAGGGACAGTTCTCAGGTCAGAGCCATAAGAGGCAACGAGAACTGTCCCTATCAGTCAAATCATTAGATCCCCGTCTTCACGGGGAGACACTAGCTGGATCAGTTAGTCATGGTCTCCATGACTGCAGCAGCCGGCTTGGAAAGCTCCGCCAGATTGGCCTTCAGCCTCTGAACATCGATCTCCAATTGCTTCTTGCCTTCGATCAGCTTGCCCACTTGAATTTGAAGGTTGTCTCTTTCCTTCTCCACGGAACCAAAGCTTGCACGAATGGCGGACAATTCCTTCTGCGCCTTGGACAATTCCATCTTCGCGGAATTGCGTTCCGCAGCCAGGTTCTGGACCTGGGCCTGCAGGGTGTCGCGCTCTTGCTCCACCTTCTCGTACTGTTCCTGCGATACGCCACATCCCACAGTAACCATGAGGATAGCGACGGTGCCTAGCGCGGCTGCAATTCGGGTCCTCATACTTCCCTCCATTGTTGGGTTAAGTCTCTTCATGTGAATCGGATATATGATGCGCAGTTGGTCTCCAGTATCGTCCACGCATCATTAGAAGTCAAGACAGGCAGCGGAGGGTTCGAGAGGGAGAATTTTGCCGGCGCGCAGGGCCCACAACTCGCACTTGGGCGGAGCATCCAAGCCTAAGGAGGACTTGACGGCTTGAGCGTAGGAGCCCATTTGGGGGACGTAACGCTGAGTCCAGGCCCCGAGTTCCGCCCCGGCCACCCGGTCGGTTTTAAAGTCCACAATAACCCATTCCGTGCCTCGCTTAGCCAAGAGATCAATCACTCCGCGCACAAGCACCCCTTGGTACGCGCATTCAAATGGAATTTCCCGGCCCACGACTTCCAGATTCTGCATCTCCTCAGCCAAGCCGGATTCCAGCAAGTCCCCCAGGATTTCCTCCACGGCCACCCGCAAATCCAGTTCGGTCACAGAGAACTGCGCCACTACCCCGCTCAAAATCTCTTTGCTCACACAACGCAATGCTTCCCGGTCTTGGAGGTCCCAAAGCTGAAGCACCCGGTGCACCGCGACTCCGGCTGCGCGCCCCAATTCCGGGTCCTCCCCTGATGCCTGGT
>JAFGIU010000026.1 GCA_016929445.1 Candidatus Omnitrophota bacterium | reverse complement strand
TTTATTTCGCGCTCTCATTCACCACCTCCAGATGGTTATTGTCCCATCTTTGAGGTGTCCGTTAAACTGGGGTCAGCTCATTGTGTCCCCCGATATAATGCTGTGTGCGGAGGATGGGCAATTCTAGTCCCGATCAACGAGACGGCCATTGATGTACTTGTGCAGAATACTTGAAATCAGCGTTTGGTAAGGCAGCCCCTCTTCGAGCGCACGCTTCTGCAAGTAAACCAGATCTCTTTCCGCCATACGTATGTTGACCCGCTTGTCCTTCCGGATGGTTGCCTGCGCATAGTCCTCATAACGACTTTTTGCGCCCTTAAATCCGGCAATACTCTTCCACTCCCCTCGCTCTACGGACTCTAGCACCTCTGATTCCTTCTTATTGAGTTTCATAGTCTTCACCTCCCAGGTATTGCCTGGTCATCTTCCTACTCGGAATGATTGTTTTGAGAAATACTCCTTTGCCCGACTCTACAAAGGGAACCAATACAACGTAGTTCTCGACATTGACGACGAAAATCCTTTGTGATGGATATTTCTTCTTGTTGGGGTGTTCAATGATGTCGAGTAGTCCCCCTTGCGTGATGTGAAAAACAATTTCCTCGAAGCTTATGCCGCGCTCACGTATTAACTGTTGATTCTTTTCAAGATCCCAATCAAATAACTTCATAATGCCAAACATAGCACGTTGTGTGCCTTTTGTCAACACCTTTCCTGCGCCCATTATACAGGAACGTGATTTTGAGTGCGTAGCGGCTCCAGGAAGAGCTGAAAAGTCCAAAAGCAAATTGCCCAGCACACAAGGTAAAATAGGGTCATGTCTAATACAACCAAGCAGGCCAAATGATCCTTCATCCAGGCTTCATGAGCTCGTTTTGCATCGCTGTCGCTGCCTTGTCGTGCTTGCTCTATCTGGCACTCATGATTTTCACTCTTACCAGGCGCCCGCTCAAACCCATACACATCACCTACTCCCTATTTACTCTCAGCTTAGCCTGGTGGATGGGCTTCTACACGCTCTGGCTCCTTTCAAGCACCGAAGCTAATGCGAAAGTGCTATTGCACACCCTCATGGCAGGCGTCACTATCGCCCCAGCAATCTTCTACCACTTTACGGTCACCTTCACCGGAGCAGCCGCTCAATTTAAGTGGAAAACCTTATTTGCATACGCCATATCCCTGTTCTTTTTGTGGGCCAATTTTTTCACCGCTTGGTTCGTGAGTAGTTGGACCCAGGAAATGGCATTTCAATGGTGGCCCAGGGCAGGACACGCCTATTCTGCCTACATCGTTTTTGGAATGTGGGTATTCATCTCCGCACTCCTTCACATGATTGACGAAATGGGGCATTCGGATGGCAGAAGGAAGATGCAGCTTCTTTATCTGACTGTTGGCTCCGTAATCGGGATGATAGGAGCACTCTTCAATGTTCCGCTCTGGTACGGCATTCCTGTCCCGCCTGTGGGCAATATTGCACTCGCCTTCAATGTGGCGCTTGTCGCTTACGCTATCTTTAAGTGGGAGTTGTTTGATATCCGCATCGCTCTTGCAAAGGGCACCACCTATTCATTCTTGATTCTCGGAATCACCCTCGTCTACTTTGCGATCGTCTTCCTTGCTGAACTGACGCTGAGGACTCTATTGGGCTATAGCAGTTCTCTGGCGACACTCATTGGTGTCTGCTCTGTTGCACTCCTGTTCCATCCGGTCGAGAAACGTGCCCAAAATATTTCCAGCCGGATTATTTGGGGAAAGTCTGCGGAAGAACTTGCTGAAGAGAACGATCGGCTGCATGCTGAAGTTGTGCGCTCTGAGCGCTTGCGTGCGGTTGGCACCCTAGCCGCCGGCATGGCGCACGAAATCAAGAATCCACTCACCGTCATCCAAACCTTTACGGATTTTCTGCCTGAGAAGGGCGCGGACCCGGATTTCCGGGAGCGATTCCACAACATAGTCAACACCGAGCTCTCCCGGATTTCCCAAACAGTCAGCCAACTACTGCAATTCGGCCGTCCCGAGCCCCCCCGGCTGGCAGCGCTGGACCCGGCTCCGTTACTCAGTGACACACTGGAACTCTTGGCAGGCGATTTCCTGAAGTGCCGCGTCAAAGTTCAGACGGATTTCCCTCAGTCCCCGTGCATGGTGGAGGCTGACGAGCAGCAGCTCAAGCAGGTATTTGTCAACTTATGCCTGAACGCGATGCAAGCCATGCATGGGGAAGGCACGCTTTGCGTCCGCGTAACTCCCACCGGCCCTCAGGTACGGATTGATTTCCTGGATACAGGCAGCGGGATTGCCCCACAGGACCTTCAACGGATCTGGGACCCCTTCTTCACAACCAAGGAGCACGGATCCGGTCTTGGACTGGGTATTGTGCACAGAATCATCGAGGAGCACGGCGGCCGGGTTGAGATCCGGAGTGAGTTGGGCAAGGGCACGGTGGTTGGGGTGGTTTTGCCCGTCAATCTTGACTCAGGGAGTCAAGATCAATAAAATAGCTGTATTCAACTTAATTTCGGATAACAGTTTACGCAAATAATGGTAGGAGTCAAATATGAGGTCATTCACTCTTCCGGGGGCGATTTTCAGAGGTAAGCAAGATACGGTTTTCAGCGGAAAGAGAAAAGCTGCTCGCACCCAAATGGACTTACAAGGCACCCTCACTCCCTCAAGTGCCGATTCCAAACGCAATTCAAGCCAGAATGTCCGGATATGTGACGTGTCCATGAGGGGTGTGGGAGTGCTCCTGTCTTCCTCCCTCCCTGAGTCTGAAACGTTCAGCCTATCGATCAATGATCAAGAGAAGGAATCTTCCACCGCCCTTACGGTGCGCAAAGCTTGGGCAGAAGAACGGCGAGGCGGGAAAATTGCGGCAGGCTTCGAAATTCTGGATTCTGAGAAAAGCCCAGCCTCGTCCTCTTGGAAACCGGCATTGCAACCGAGGCCAATTTACACTGCTGCCTACATTCCTGAGACCGTGGTAATGAATGAAGACATTGCCATCCATCCGGGCGATCCGGCTCCTATTGTCTTACACCGGACCCTCGGCACCAACCAGCGTCATGCAACAGGACCGGATGAATCCAATGCGTCAATGCTAACGCACGTAGCCAAAAAAATCCTGGATGAATCCGGCTATAGCCCGAAGGACATTGGCCGGATCATCTGTGTGTGCGACCCCCCGGACAATATTGCCCCAGCCACAGCCGTTAAGGTTCAAGCCAATATTGGCGCTATTTGCCCTGCGTTCGATATGTCTATGTCCTGTTCTGGCTGGCTCACTGCCCTGGACCTTGGACTCAAGTGTATTGCAACCGGCGAAGACAAAATACTCGTTCTGGCAAGCTGCTTTTTTGGCTCAAGAGGGCCTTTCCGGGATGTCAAACACAGGGCCATTTTCGGCGACGCCTGTGGAGGACTCTTGCTCGAACAGCGACACTTAGACATGTTTCTTGCGACAGGCCAGTGGACAGATGGCAGGAACTTTCATCACATCTTTGCGCCACACAAATGGTCGCAGACACCGGATGAAGTCCCTGAAGAATTTAGAGGCTATGGGTATATGAACCCGGAGCAGAGAGTATTCTTTGATGCTTTGAGCGATATCCTCCCGCCTTTTTGTGACAATCTGATGGAAAGGGCAGGAGTGAAGAAAGAAGACATTGACTTGTTCCTATTACACTACCCCAGCAAGCCGTTGTTTGAGCACTCCTTGAAGGTATTTCCAGTACCGCGCAAGAAGATGCTGACTCACTTCAACCGCTTTGCCAACACCATTGCTGCGGAAATGCCTGTGCTGTTGGATGAGGCAATCCGTACTGACAGGATTTCACCGGGCGACTTGGTCTTCATGGTGACCTACGGGGCTGGGTTCACAATGGCCGGTGCAATTCTGCGATACTAGTGAAAGGGTATGTCACCCTACGCCATACTCCCGATTTGTAGCAGTATCTTCTCCTTGGTTCTCGCAACCCTCATCTTCTTTCGTGGGTGGCGTTCTCCCATCAGCCGAGCTTTAGCGCTTCTCTGCTTTGAAACCTTCATGTGGCAGATCGGCTGGTTGAGAGGTTATTTCCCCACAAGCGAGGTCGAGCGACTCCTCACAGTTAAGGTCGCCTACACTTTTGTCTTATTTCTGCCCGCGACTCTCTACCACTTCATCGCCAACTATCTCTGCCTTAGATCCGAACGCTTCTGGGTCAAACTCTCCTACTTGATTTGCATTATCTGGTTGGTGATCCTGTGGACGAGTGATGCTTTTGTAGGAGGATACCTGGAATTCGATTGGGGAATGTATGCCCGCGCAGGAGCGTGGCACCCGGCCTATCTGTTTTTCGCATCTGTTGTATTCTTGAGGAGCTTGATACTTGCGAGAAATGCGGCCTTTGACAACTCCGTCTCCGCGACTGTGAGAAATAAGAACCGTTTTGTATACGGGACTTACGCTTTCTACCTTCTTGCCGTAGTTGAGTACTCCATTAATTATGGATTCCCGATCTATCCTATTGGCGTATTCTTCATTTTAACCGCCTTTAGCATCCTTGCTTACGCAATCATGAGACACCGGCTTTTGGATGTGACTGTCGTTGCGGCGAGGACGCTGGTCTTTGCGCTTGTCTACTTTGTGCTCCTTGGCATTCCTTTGATCGGTGCTCTCTATTACCATTCAGTTCTAGAAAGGCTGTTTGGTGCACTATGGTGGGTCGCAGTCTATATTCTCTGCGCCATCCTTGCCACCGGCGCACACCATGCCAATATTTACCTCCAACACAAGGCAGAAGACCGGCTGCTGGCGGAGGAGCGGCGCGCACACCAGGCGCTGGAGACGATTTCCCAAAACATGTTGCGTTTTACCAAGCTCAAGAGTCTACTCCGGCAAATCGTGCATAACCTTGTAAAGATCCTCCAAGTCAAGCATGCGGCCATCTATTTAGTCGCGGGTGAAGCGGGCGAGTACAAACGGGCTTCTGCTTGGCTTCCTCCCCGGCGCCACTCCCCTTTGCCCCAGTCTCTGCCCGGAGATTTTCCTTTGGCCTCCCACATGACACGCAAAAAGCTGCCTCTCGTGCGCGAAGAATTGCGCCTTTCCCAGCAAATCAAAAAAGGCCGTTTCGAGCCGCTCGCACAGAGCATGGATCAAATCCAAGCTTCGCTCGTGGTGCCGGCCTTTCGCCAGAACCGGCTGCTCGGGTTCTTGGCGCTGGGCGACAAGCGCTCCGGCCGCATTTGGACCCAAGCGGACTTAAGCAACTTGGTCTTGTTGGCCAATCAGGCCGCTTTGGCGGTTGAAAACACCCAACTTCACGAAGCCGAAGAACAACGCCTCATCAAGGAGGCCGTGGAACAAACCGCCGCGGACATCGCGCAGGGCGTTTCGCATCAATTCAACAACCGGCTCTATGTTATCTCGGTCCTGGCCTCCTCCCCTGTCCTCATCATGGGCGAGGGCGACCCCAACGCGCTCTCCAAAGAGGAACTCATCAAGTGGCTCGGCAAAATGAAAGAAAGCCTCCTCAAAATCGCGCACGAGGCCGAGACCGGCGGCCAGATTTCCCGCGGTATCATGAGCCTGGCCAAGGCCGATCCCTACAAGTTCGAACCCGCGGAACTCACGCCGCTCATTGAGCAATCCATCGAGTTCGTCAAAATCAAGCATTCCAAAGAAAAAGTCACCCTGGGGCGCGACCTGCCCTCGATTGTGCTGGAAATCCCGCAAGGCCTGCCGAAGATCAGCTGCAACCGGGCGCAGGTTCACGACTCCTTTCTGAACGTCATTGACAATGCCATTGACGCCATCCGGGATAAGGAGCAGCTGATTGCGCGCGGCGTCATGCCCGCGCCCGACGCCAACTTCCAGCCCCGCATCTGCGTGCGCGCCGAATCCGAAGACGGGTGGATATTGGTGCAAATCGAAGACAACGGCACCGGGATCGACAAGCAGGACATCCGCAAGATCTTCACCCCCTACTGGACCACCAAAGCCACCGGGCAAAAGGGACAAACCCCGGGCGGACACGGTTTGGGGTTATACTTTATCAAGCGCATTATCGAAGCCCACGGCGGGAAGATTCTGGTGGAGTCCGAACGCGGCCGGTACACGCGCTTCAGCATCCGCCTGCCTGCCTTAAAACCAGGCGAAGAGAGCCACACGCATGGCGCATAAACTGCTCCTCGTTGAAGACGAACACATGCTGGCGTACACCCTGGGCGAGCTGATCACCCTCTTGTACGGTTTTGAGGTATTTCTTGCCGGGAGTGTGGCCGAATCCCTGCGCCTCATCGAAACCCAACAACCGGCGGTGATCTTGTTGGATTTACATTTGGCTGACGGAAGCGGCATGCAGGTTTTGGAGGGCGCGCGGCGCTTAGGCTCCAAGGCAATCATTTATGTTATTACAGGATTTGAGGACCCGGAGTTGGACGTGCAGGCGCGTTCCCTGGGAGCCCATGACTACTTAGTGAAGCCTGTAGACCCCAAAGAGCTCAAGGCCAAGCTCGATGAGGCGGTCGGGCGGGTTACGCATACGCAAGGAGATTGAAGTGGTATTCAAGCTACTGGTGGTGGACGACGAAAAGGAAGTGACCGCAACTCTCTCGGAGTTCTTTCTGGACCAGGGTTTTATGGTGGAGCAGGCCGCGTCGGGCAACGAGGCCATTGAAAAGCTCGGCGCAAACGAGTTTGAATTGGTTTTATTGGACCTGCATATGCCCGGAATCCCCGGCGAGGAAGTCCTGCGCCACATCAAGAGCACAGCACCCCAAACCAAAGTCGTGGTGGTCACCGGTTACCCGGAGCGCAAGACCGCGGTGTGCGCGCTCGGATGTGACGGATTTTTCACAAAACCCCTGGCACTGGGCGAACTCATCGATGCCGTCAAAATCTTACTCAAAGAAAAGAACGAGGAAGACCTCAAACAGGTCATTATGGGCCGGACCTTGGCCAACGCAGAGACCGGCCAGCCCCTGGCACGTCTTTTGCTGTTCGAGCCCTCGGATGAAATCGCGCATACCCTGCTGGAATACTTCCGCAACCCGCGCAAATGCGGCGGCGCCTATACGATCGAACGCGCAACAAACGTGGAACAGGCGGTCATTCTCCTGGAAACCCTCCATCCCGAACTCGCACTCTTGGATTTGGTAATGGTCTCAGATCCGGCTGATGTAACCAAACGGCTGCTCGGATGCGCCAAGCATCAGCCTAAAGATTACCTGTGCTATCTCTGTTCCACGGAAGAGGCCAAGGGCAAACCCGTTTCTCCGGAAGAGCTCCGAAAGCTAAACGAGTTAGTCCAGAAAACCGCGTTGGCGCATGGATTGGTAGCGGGATAGATTTGGATTAACTGCCGGATCGGAAGACCGGGGATCTATTTCGAGGATCCCAACCAAGCACCCACATACAATAACCCCACTATGGGAAAAGCCGCAAACGGGTCGGTAATATGGAACTGCTTGTCAATCAGGCTAAAGCAAACATACCCGCCAAAAATACAAATACACCCGAAGGATTCGCGCCAAAAAGCCAACACTAGTCCCGCAAGCATGGTGATCACAGCAAGGAACATTAAGATTTCAGCAGCCGAAAGCGACGAGGGTCCGGGGAGACCCTCCGCGACTGTGAACACAGTGAAGAGAAGAAGGAGAATACCGCTGAGAATTCGGGCAGCCCAGCGCAACACCCCGCTTATTCTTCCCGCGGTATTGGGGGGTTTTGTATTACAAAATCTCAAGGACAGCTTCCGGCGGACGGCCAAGCTTAGCTCTGTTTCCCCTAATGACAATGGGGCGTTCAATCAATATAGGATGCTCTTCCATCTGCCGGACAATACCCGCTTCCGTTTCTGCCTGTGTAATACCGAGTTTGGCATATTCGCCTTTGCGCAGAAACTGAGACGGTTTTAGCCCTAGTTTGGCAGCAATTCCTTCGATTGCCGCTGCGGACGGCGGCTCCCTGAGATACTCGGTAATTTTCGGCTCTAATCCCCTTTGAGCAAGAAGCTCAAGCACCTGACGACTTTTCGAACAACGGGGATTGTGTAATATTTCCACCTCGGTCATAGCTTTTCCTTTTGTCAAAATAGTCTGATCTGCATAACAGCTTGAGCTAAGCGGCTCGGCGGCGTTTACCGCGTGCAGTTGGTCGCTTTGTTAGCGGTTCAGAATAGGCATCTACGTAAGCATCCAACAGTCTCCGAATCATTCGCTGATACTGCGTGTCATGTTTCTCAGCCTCAGCTCGAAAGAACTCAACGCTTTTCTTGCTGAGGGCGATGGTCACTTTGACACCCTCATCTCTGAATGCAAGTTCATCAGGAGAAGGCAGGAAGTCGCGGACTATCTTGATGTCTCCCAACGGCTCGTCCGAATAGTTAGTTTTCTTGATCATAGATTGCCTTTCCTTTCCGCCAATAGCCGGCTCCAAATATTCTGATGACCCCACCACGGTACGTGAACCGGACCGTGAGAATGCCACCGTCAACCTCACCGAAACAGTAATAGCGCTTCTCTCGTCTACTATGCTCCAGGTCCTCAGCTATGACTCGATTAGGATCTGCAAAGGCATACTGGGCCTCGGCAAAGGAAACCCCGTGCTTCTTTTGGTTTTGAAGGTCCTTCCTTGGGTCCCACTGAAACCGAGTCTTTTTCATAAAGAAAGCTTACCATATAGCCATATAATTAGCAATACTCTTATATGTATATTTATCTGTGGAAATGTCGACAAGGACAAGTGACAGGTCTCTCGAAAGGACGTTATAAAAAGTTCCGAATGAGAGACCTGACACCTATTCTCTGGTGTGTCCCCCAGTCATAATCCTACCCCCTTCTCTCACTCACAAACTTGGACACCAATTCCCAGCTGCCCCCGGTATAGTAGCGGTTCGTCTCACTGCTGTTATTCACCCAAAAGAATTCCCGGTTGAATTGGTAACAAGGTCTGTATTCCGACAATCTGAAGACCTGAGGGTAATATTCCCACTTACTTGGTCTCATCCTTGTGGTCGCTTCCAAGACAAACTCCTTGCCCTCATATAGAAGTACCACCCATGCATGAAATCCTTCGTCACAATACCCTAGCGCCACACGGGCATCGTAGCCAGCCTCGATCAGCCAGTCTGCCAAGAGGATAGCGTGATCTTCACAGTCCCCTTTCGCGTGTAAGAACGCTTGCCTGGAGTTCTGCCAGATCTATCTGGATCTTCCATACTGGAGATCATCGCGCTTATAGGTTTTACATATGGCCACTGTATGAAGAATTTCGAGCAGAGAATCCGCGGCAAACGGCTGGTAACCTACTAAGAAACTGTTCACAAAATGATGAAGTCGATCCAATCCGGGCGCAGAGGCTGTGGCATCAAGGATTCCTTCGAAGTCCCAGGTGCTCCAGTTCTCAAATCCAGCCATGTTGCGTTCCACTTGGCTTCGAACATAGTCTTCTGTCATCCGGCCTTCCTTCTTGAAGAACTCTACGTACCCTGCTATACTGCTCCCCATTTGGACCTAGCCTGTAGAAACTAAGTACAATGTGGCTGGCCAAGAAAAGGAGGTCAGCCGTGAAGAAACGCCAGTGGTCCCCTGAAAAGAAGGCTTTGATCGTCATCCAGGGTCTCAAAGGCACTCCCGTGTCCGAAATCTGCAACGAGCACCAAATCTCCCAGGCCCAGTACTACCAGTGGCGGGATCAGTTCCTCAACAATGCCTCCAAGACCTTTGAGGTCTCCTCTACCTCCCGCAAAGAAGCCCGCATGGAGCGCGAAATCCACAAGCTCCGTGCTCTCGTCGGCGAACTCACCCTTGAATTAAAAAAAAGCGACGAGGTGTTCGGATGACCCGGAAACCTTATCCCAAGGTTGACAAACGTAACGCGCCCATCTTGAAGCGTATCCGAGAAATCAAACTTGACCACCCCTTCTGGGGCTACCGCCGTGTCTGGGCTCACTTGCGTTATGTCGACGGCATCGAAGTCAACCAGAAACGTGTCTATCGCCTCATGAATCAACACGACCTGTTGGCTATCACCCGCAGAAAACTCCGGGCCAAGCGTACTTACACCAAATCCAAACCCCGCGCCTCTGCCCCTAACCAATGGTGGGGTATCGACATGACCAAGGTCTGTGTCGATAGCTTCGGCTGGATCTATGTCGTTCTCGTGCTCGACTGGTACACCAAAAAAATCGTCGGTTATCAAGTCGGCCTACGTTCTACGTCCCAGGACTGGCTGGAGGCTCTCGACATGGCCCTCAACCGTCAGTTCCCAAATGGCGCCCGTGAGCATAACCTTCACCTGATGTCCGACAACGGGTCTCAGCCTACGTCTCTGGCCTTCATGAAAGCTTGTCATTGCACCAGTGTCCACCAGGCCTTTACCAGCTACAACAACCCCAGAGGCAATGCCGATACCGAACGCATGATGCGCACTCTCAAAGAAGAATGCCTTTGGCTTCGCGAGTGGCGTAGTCCTTTTGAATTAGCCCTTGCTCTCGACAACTGGATCAAACATTACAACCGTGATTACCTGCACTCATCTCTCGGGTATCAGTCTCCCGAGAGATTTGAGGCTCAACACGTCAGCCACAATACTCAGTTAGTGCCGGCTTGACAAACGGGGTGCAGTACACTGCTTGCTCCTCTCTCTGGCTAAGTTGGGGTTGGCTTGTACCCAAGTAGGTTGAGACTTTCTTCTTTAGGGGATCGGTGTAAAAGGCTGGATGGAACAGAGCGGGAGACATCAAGAGAAAGGCCAAAAGGAAGAGCCCGTAGAGCTGGAATCTAGCAACAAAGGCTCTGTATTCCTCCTCGTAAGACACGCTAGCCCCTGAGCCCGAAAGATACCATTATTGCCACAAACAAAAGTACGGTGGAGGAAAAAATAGCAACTGCAACATTGCCCTTCTTGAGCTCTTCTTGAATATCCAGGGACGTAAGGATTGATCGATCGATCAAACGAAGGCCCCATATTCCTACCAAAAGAGCAATCAGCGTATAGAGCAAATTCATGCCCAGGTTAAATAGTGAAGCAAAGAGAAACTCTAGTTCCATGGATGGCTCCTTTTCTTATGAGCACTCAGTTGCCTCAATAGAGGAAGAGCAAAGACAAATCGTCATTCCACGAAAAACTATTAAGAACCCAACCCTCTGGACTGTTGTAGAAATAGAAGTACCAGGGCAAAACATGCTTTTCGGTCTTCTCGATGTATGTAAGCAACACCAACGAATCACCGAGTTTTCTTTCACTAATAAGTTCATACCCAATCGTAGCTCCATACCTGGAGCCAAACTGATCCCTAGTTGAAATGGAGGAAAGGACAGTTGATTCGATTTCGGGTTCAGGAATTATCATGAAAGGCTTCATCATCTCGAACGCTTCTCTTAGCTTTCCCTTGCTCACGGTCTGCATTATCTCCTCGGTCAACGGTTTGATTTCTAGTTCCGAGTCAAGCACTGCGGCCTGAGCGGGCGATGCAAAGGCAGCCAAAACCAAGCTAGCCAACAGGATTCTTTTCATCAAACATTCCTCCTGATGATATGTTAGTCCCTAATCCGTGATTCGTTGCTACAAGACCAAACTCATTGTCCGAATGAGAAACCCTCAATTCCAGGGACACAATACCCATTTTTCGCAACGTAAACATCAGGCTTGCGCCTTTAATTGGTATTGTGAGGCATCCCCTATAAAACGGACACCTTAGTTCAGAGACAAGGTTCGTTGTTCAAAACAGTACGGCGATAGATAGCCTAG
>JAFGIU010000025.1 GCA_016929445.1 Candidatus Omnitrophota bacterium | reverse complement strand
GTGGGCTGCCGCCAGCCAACGCGCCGCACCCAGGTGGTCCACTCCGGATGCGCAGATTCGCGGGTTTCAAACTCATGGAGGCTCGCAACCTCAAAGAGCTGCCGCTCATTTAGCTGATCTTCCAGAATCTGCCCCGCAACGTCGGAGTATTCTCCGGAAAATGGCAAAATCGCCACCTTGGCAGGCTGGTTAATATAAAAATTGCCGCGAACGCTTACGTCCGAACTGGCGCAGCCAAAAAGGGAGAGGGATATCAAGGCAATCAGAGCCGAGAGAAAAGAAAGCTTTGGGAGCGTGGACATGGCTGCGAGCCTCCTGGTTTGAGCTATTCTAGCACAGGCATTTGAGTTTGCTCAAAGGGGAATCTTTGCCATTTTTTCATCAATTCTTTCTGAATGTATTTAATTGATACAATTTATACGGATAAGGGCTAAGATCCGCTTCATTTTTCGCAAGTTATTTGACCAAGTGGTGTTATGATGTATACTTGTACTGTTGTACAGGGGGAGATGGTGAAATAGCAGTCGCAAAGAGCATGAAGAACCGACCCGGTAGGCCAAACCGGGGGGCGGTGGTCGAATGCTGGAGTTTCCCTCTGCATATAAGAAATATCTGACAAGCAGTTCAGTCCAAGCTTTGATTGCCAACGATATCCTCGAGCTTCTTGCCTCGATGGGCGTTGGCATTTCTCTTTTGGACCGCAATCTCAAAATCATTTGGCGCAATCGCGTTGCAGAGCATCTCTTTCGGCTTCCCAATAGCCCGGATGAAGAATCGGTTCAGGATGCGGATCAATTGGAGGAATCCGCTGCGTACTCAGCGTTGCGCACAGGCCAGGTACAAAAGCTGGATAACTGTATCCGGGAGAAGAAGGACGGAAAAACTGCGGTGATCATGGCCATGGCCGCGCCGCTGCGCGACCCTCACGGGCACGTAACCCGTATTCTGGAAGTCGTGATTGAAAACGCGGTCACCGAGGAAGGCATGATTCCCAATAGCGCGGACGGCACAAGACAGCGCGCAGCCGAATCCATGCTTCCCGATCCCATGCTCTACTTGATCACTCCCCTGCTCGGGGCGGATGTCATTGCAGATCTAGACAACGGCGACTAGAGAAACCACGCCAGCAAACCCATTCCCAAACAATACGGGGCAAACCAATGCAGGCGTCCTTGCGTGACCAGGCGTCTTAACCACACGAGCGCAAACACACCGGAAACAAAGGCTCCGGCCATCCCGAGCACCGCAGGCGTCCAGAACCCGTCCAGACTCCCGGAGATCCCGCGCAGCTGCAACACCGAAGCGGCCAGTATCGCGGGCACGGACATCCAGAAAGCAAACTCAAAGGCCACATTGGGGGCAAATCCCCGTCTGAGCAGAACAGCGAGGACCATGCCCGAACGCGAGACTCCGGGAAACACGGCCAAGCCCTGAAAACATCCGGCCAGGACCGCGTCTTTCCAAGTCAGAGTCTCGATGCCACGGCCCTCTTTTTGGCGGGTCGCCAGAAACCACAAAATCCCCACAGTGACCCACCAACCCAGGCTTACGGCCCGGAGCGAGGTAAAGGCGCTCTCCACCCAGGCTTTGAGCGCAAGGCCGATAACCGCGGTCGGCACCAAACTGATCATCATGTACAGAAATAAGCGTCGATTAAAGGAACGCCACATAACCGCCATAACAGCCAAGGTCGTGGCCAAATGCAGCAGCACATCCAAGAGAAGGTGCGGGCCTTCCACTCCCATCACCAATTGCAGAAACACAAGATGGCCGGAACTGCTCACCGGAAGAAATTCGGTCAGGCCTTGGACAATGCCCAGAAACAACCAATGAAAAAGGATCATTCGTGTATGCCCCTACCGGCGGTGCTTGTTGCGTCTATTCGCAGCGCGGCGCTCAGTCCGCCTGCGATCCTCGTCATCAAATAGCGGATCAGACCCTTTGCGGCGTTCTCCCTTGCGGCGCTCCCCTTTGCGGCGCTCTCCGCTGCGGCGCTCTTTGCGCAAAGTCTCCCTCAAAGCACTTGCCGCCAAGACCCCAAGGAGGATTAACACGACAAGCAATCCAATCTCCTTGAGACTCAGCCGCGCCTTGGGTCCTCCGGCAGTTTGTCCGGCCAAAACTCCGGTGTGGATCGAAGTGGGCACTTCCTCCACACGCAAACGCACCCAGCTTTCCACGCCGCCGCGGCGCACATTGAGCTGCAATTCCTTGCCAATGCCGGCCATCCGGACCCAATCACGAAATTCCAGCGCGCTTTGCAGATCAACCCCCTGGACCCCGAGAATAATATCGCCGGACTTCAGGCCCACTGCTTCGGCTGCGCTCCCGGATTCCACCCGGGCAATCCGAAGCTGCCCCGGGCTGAGCTCCATTGATTCCACCTCGATGCCCAGGGTCCCCTCCCGAACCCTGCCTTCGCGAATCAAGGCATCGGCCACTGCTTTCCAGCGCTTGGACGGAATGGCAAAGCTCACCCCCTCGCCGTCGGGTACCAGAAAGGTCACCACTCCGACGACCTCCCCCTGCAGGTTCACCAAAGCGCCTCCGCTATTGCCCACATTGATGGGAGCATCCGTCTGCATCACACCCTCGTGGACCCGGCCGTCACTGTCGCGCACTTTGCGATGAACTGCGCTGACAATACCCATGGAAACACTGTTGCGCAAGCCCAGGGCGTTTCCCACGGCAATAACTTGATCCCCGACCTCCACCCGCGCTTTTGGAGAAATATGAGCGATCTCCAAACCTTGAGCAGGGATCTTGATCACTGCCAAATCCGTCACATAGTCTTCCCCCACAATTTCCGCATCAAAAACCCGGCCATCCCACAAATAGGCCCTGATAGAATCCGCCCCGCGGGTGACATGTTCATTAGTCACAATGTAGCCGTCCGCGCTCAAGATCACGCCTGAACCATAGGTCTGCATCTGGACCATTTCCCGGGTTTCGCCCTCCAGAAACACATAGCGCACAAATTGCCGCAGCACGCGGCTCGCCTCATCCCCCACGGCTCCTGCCAGCCAGTCCCAGGGATGGCCCAGGGGCTCGGGCTCATATCGCGAAGGCACCACGCTCACCACCCACGGTTTGACTTGCTCGATCAGTTGGGTGTATCCGCCCACGGCCGCGGAATAGACGGCAGGCACCCCGGCCACTGACGGAGCGCCTTCCTCAGCTTGGGCATGCGGGATGCATGGCACGGCCAACAGGCAGCACAAGAGGATGAGAAGCTCTGATCTGAACCGGGTCGGCCTCACGGCTTGAGTTCTCCGATCTTAGTCATGATCAAATTTGTGATTTCCTGGTACGTCTCTGCAGAGCCGGGCTTCCCGTAAAGTTCTGTGGGGACAAAGGGCTCTCCGTAATAGACGCGGATCTTGGTGAGTCTGGGCCATTTCCGGCCTTTGGGCCATGCACGAAAGGAGCCGTCAATATAGGTGGGCACAATGCGGGCCTTTGTTTTGTAGGCCATCAGCCCCGCTCCATTCTTGGCGCTTTGCAGATTGCCGTCTAAGGTCCGGGTGCCTTCCGGAAACACCACCAAGGCCTCCCCGGATTCCACCAGACGGATGGCCTTGCGCAGGGCCGTCAGATCCACCTCATCCCGCCGGACGCTCATGGCATTGCATTTCTCCATCCACCAACGCAGAAAGGGAAAACGAAACAGGCTCTCGCGGGCAAAGTAGTGCAATGGGCGCGGCCACGGCGATCCTACCAGGGGAGGGTCTAAAAAACTGGCGTGGTTGGAACAGACCAGACAGCCGCCCTTGGTCTGCAAGTGCTCGCTGCCGTGGATCTCCCAACGGAAAAGTATTTTAAATAAGACCCGGAAGAGAGATCTGGAAATGCTATAGCAGTCCATCGATTCAGACATTCACTTGTTCGGTGACGCCTTCCTCTTCCATTTCTATGGCCTTCACCTGCTCCTTGGGCAATACATGCCAGAATTTCGGCAGCAAGGTGCTAAAGTTATCAAGAATATACTGTCCCCAGGCGCTTCCGGTCTTTTCAACGTGGGACTCAATCAGCTCAAGCAAGATCTTGGCAGAAGCGCCTGAAGCATCGGTAATCCGGCGCGGCACAACCAGAGTCTTGTTGTAGCAGCAGTCGAAGTTATTCTTTAAATCCAGGATAAAGGCCTGGCCGCCGGTCATGCCGGCCCCGAAATTCCGGCCGGCCTGTCCCAAGATAACCACTGTGCCGCCGGTCATGTACTCACAGCCGTGGTCTCCCACCCCTTCGATGACCGCCACTCCCCCGCTATTGCGCACACAGAAGCGCTCGCCCGCATAGCCCGCGGCGAACATCCGGCCGCCGGTCGCGCCGTACATCACCGTATTCCCCATAATAGCATTCTCTTGCGTGGCATAGGGACTCTCCTCAAACGGCCGCACCACAAGTTCCCCGCCGGCCATGCCCTTTCCTACGTAGTCATTGGCCTCTCCTTCCAGGGTCACTTTCATCCCGGGCGCGAGAAAAGCCCCGAAACTCTGCCCGGCAGTGCCCCGGAAACTCAGGTCAATGGTTCCCGGAGGCAAGCCCTCAGCCCCGTGAAACTTGGCCACTTGCCCTGAAATCCGGGTTGTCACGGTTCGATGAATGTTTTGAATGGGCGAATGAATCTGCACCGGTGTCCCGGACTCCACATCCGCCTGGATTTCTTCAAGAAGCAAGTCGTCCAGGCGTTCATGCTTCTCCCAATCGTTGCGATCCCACATGCGCCGGCGCGGATGCTTATCCCCGATCCCGCAGTCATCCATGAGGCGTGTCAAGTCAATGCGGCGCCCTTCCAATCCGGGCATATCCCGGTATCCTTTCCGGAGTGTGAGCAGATCATTCCGCCCGACAATATCCTTGAGAGAGCGGAAACCCATTTCCGCCAAAATTTCACGGATCTCCTGGGCGATATATTTGAAAAAGCGCACTACGTGCTCGGGCTTTCCCGTGTACTTGTCGCGGAATTTCCGCTCTTGTGTCGCCACGCCCACAGGGCAGTTATTCAGATGACACTTGCGCGTCATAACGCAACCGGTGGTGACCAGGGCCGCTGTTCCGAAACCGAACTCTTCAGCCCCCAACAGGGCGCCCATTACAACGTCCCGCCCGGTCTTGAAGCCCCCGTCCGTGCGGAGCACCACACGCTCACGCAAACCGTTCAGCCGCAGAACCTGCTGGGTTTCCGCCACACCGAGCTCCCAGGGCAACCCTGCGTGCTTGATCGAGCTGATAGGAGAAGCTCCGGTGCCCCCGTCGTGGCCGCTGATGAGAATGGTATCCGCATGGCCCTTGGCCACTCCCGCGGCAATGGTCCCCACACCTGCCTCGGCCACGAGCTTCACACACACGCGGGCCTCGGGATTCACCTGCTTGAGGTCGTAGATGAGCTGGGCCAAATCCTCAATACTGTAAATATCGTGGTGCGGAGGCGGGGAAATGAGCGCCACCCCGGGCACGGAGTGCCTGAGGAACGCAATTTCCTCACTCACCTTGTGCCCCGGAAGCTGGCCGCCCTCGCCGGGCTTGGCGCCCTGGGCCATTTTGAT
>JAFGIU010000024.1 GCA_016929445.1 Candidatus Omnitrophota bacterium | reverse complement strand
TGCGATACGGTGAGGACGGCCGAGAGAGCACAACGCAGCAGTACCGGTCGTTTCCGGCATCTTTTGCCGGAGACTCGTGCAATATCCGGGCTAGAGCAAAGTCCCCCGCATCACAGTCACGGCTTGGCCGCCGAGGATCACACGGTCCTCTTCCATGCGCGCACGCACCCACCCCCCGCGGGCAGAGGCTTGGTAGGCGAACAATTCCGGCTTACTTAGTTTTCCGGACCAGTACGGGGCCAGGCAGCAGTGCGCAGAACCGGTGACCGGGTCTTCGGGAATCCCGGACTGCGGAGCAAAAAAGCGGGAAACAAAATCACAGTCTTTCTGATCTGAACAGGCCGTGAGGATGACCCCGCGAGATTCAATCCCGGCCAAAGCCGCATAATCCGGATTCACATCGCAAAGGATTTGCGGAGACTCCACCTCAACCAAATAGTCCATCCGGTTCTTGCCCACAAAGACAGGCTTTACTCCCAAAGCTTTGGCAAGCCCCTTGGGGGCTTCGGCTTCTTCAGCGGGCTCGGAAGGGAAATCCAGCTCAATGCATTCCTCCCACATCTCGCTCTGCTGCGCCGTGAGTATCCCGCTTCGGGTGTGAAAGGTAATCTCTTCCTCAAGCGCAGCCCAACCCCCCTGCCACAGAACATGCGCCGCAGCCAAGGTGGCGTGGCCACACAAATCCACCTCGAGCGCCGGCGTGTACCAACGCAAGATATAGCTCCCTGCCTGAGGCCAAAGAAAAGCCGTTTCCGAGAGGTTCATTTCCGCAGCCACCTCTTGCATCCACTGTGAAGCGCGCGGATGCCGAAGCACACACACGGCAGCAGGATTTCCATGGAAGGGAACATCGGTGAAGGCATCCACATGGTGAATTGTCTCAACCGAGTCTACGGGAGTACCCCGTTTTCCTCTCCAACTCTTGATTAGGGATAGAGCAGACTTCGGTGCCATTGTCCTTCTCTTTTCTCATAGAGAATTCTTTCGTGAAGCCGTGCGGGCTTGGAGGACCAAAACTCAAAGCGCACAGGTTTAACCCGCAAACCGGACCAATGCGGAGGACGGGGAATTTCCGAGCCAATGTGTTTGAGAGAGTATTTGGCGACGCGCGCCAACAACAATGCACGTGTCTTCAGTGGTTTGGATTGCAGAGAAGCCCATGCGCCGATCTGACTCTCGCGCGGCCGGCTCTTCCAATAGGCATCGGCTTCTGCATCGGAAACGGCCTCGACTTTGCCTTCAATCAAGACCTGTTCACAAATCGGATCCCAATGAAAACACAAGGCCACGTTTGGGTTGTCCGCTATCTGCCGGGCTTTACGGCTATTCAAGTTTGTATAAAAGACCAAACCGCGCTCATCAATCCCTTTGACTAAGACCGTGCGCACGGAGGGGCGCCCCGCACTGTCCGCTGTGGCCAGAGAAAAGGACGCGGGTTCCAAGAGTGAGGTGCTCTTGGCTTGTTCCAAGAGTTTGTTGAGCCGGCTAAGGGCTTCGGCATAGAGATCCATTGTGCACCTTTGCTAGCCTGACTCTGAGTGCCAGGCATCAGTGCCTGGCACCAGTGCCTGGCACCGCGTTTAGAGTTTTATGATATACATCGTAATCTGGTTTGGAAAAACAAACAAAGTACACACCCTCCACTGAGGGGGCACCGAAAAGGGCCTCTCTCACGGCCTGAACCGCAATGGGCGCTGCCAGCTCTATTGGAAAATGATACACGCCGGTAGAGATCGAAGGAAAGGCGATTGTGCTTACGCCCAGTTCCTAGGCCAGAGCCATGGATCGCAGATAGCAGCTGCATCATGATTCCTCCCTGAATTTGGTGGATCGCTGTTGCAGAGACTCACCGGTTGCCGAAAATTGAGGACGCCGATTAATTCAGAGGAGTCTTTTGCAAAGTTTCCCAATCCTCCAAATTCTCACCTGTTCAAAGCTTTTTCAACCATTTACAGAGCCTGGCACGTAAGCTGCTATCCAACACCGTAGACCTTCTTGATCTCTTTGAAAACTCCATTGTCGGGCGAACCCCAAAAGGCCAAGGGGGGGTGTCCCCTACACCTCCCACCCTCCCCCATGCCGGCGACCGGGGGTCCTTGCCCCCATTATTGACCCCCCGTCGCCTAGCCCGACTCTTATTAACGACAAAACGGCGATCAGGAGCTGAGCCTCTTGATCGCCGTTCCTTTATCTAATCCCGGAATATCTAGTGGATAAACCCGCAAGTCGCGTGCTGCCAGCCCATGGCCCAAGTTGTTCCTACAATAGAGCCCATTGCAGCACCCACCACAAAAACCTTCCAGGCCAGAGCCCAAATCCGGTCCTTGGGCCACTCCAGGCCAAAGCCCACGGCAAGCACGCCAAAGACTGGAATCAATCCCATCTCAAGTGTGTTAATCAGCGCAACCTCACTCACTGAAAGTCCGCCCCAACGAAAATAGCTGGAAAGCGCCAAATCCAGCCCGCGCCCAAACGCCGCCCCAACGGCCAGGCTTAAGACCACGATGGCCGAAAAATACCATTGTCGCTTCACATCCTTGAGAATGTCTTTCACAGGCTCCCCCTAAATCTAAAATAATCAGAATTCTTGACTGAACTGAGTTCCGATGTATTATACACGACAAACGCAGGCTCTCCTTCCGGAGAACCGCGTCCCTCAGCCATCATCTTAAGTCCATGAAATCTAGTGAGCCATACTGCTGCCCCGATGGAACTGACCAAACCTGGAGCTTGCGAATACGCGGTTTCGAAGTCCCCCCAGAAACCCGCAGAGTCTAAGTTCTCTGCGCTGTTCCGGTTCCTATTCTGGATCCTTCTGCTTTACTTATTTCTATTATCCATAGGTCTGATGGGCGCAGGTTTCAAGGCGTTGGGCAACGGCTTTGCTGCCAAAGTCCTCAACACCACGGCACATCCTATCGTCGCCTTGATGATCGGTGTGATCGCCACTTCCCTGGTCCAGAGTTCTTCGACCACCACTTCGATCATTGTCGGTATGGTAGCTGGAGGAAGCCTGCCCATCCGAAACGCGGTCCCCATTCTGATGGGTGCCAATGTGGGCACAACCATCACTAATATGCTCGTGGCCATGGGCCATGTGACCCGGAAAGAGGAGTTCCGCCGGGCCTATGCTGGAGCCACCGTCCATGATTTCTTCAATCTGCTCGCCGTAGGCATACTCTTACCCATCGAGCTTTACACTCATATTCTCGAGCGAAGCGCCATCTTCCTGTCCGCCTCCTTGGAAGGCATGGAAGGCCTTAAGTTCACCAGTCCGGTCAAGACCATTATTAAGCCCGCCATTGACGGCATTAAGCATCTTCTAACGGACACGATCCATCTTTCTCATACAGCGATGGGGTGGACGCTTGTCGCCATGTCCTTTGTACTTCTGGTCCTCTCGCTTACAGGTCTGGTCCAAGTCATGCGCCGGCTCGTGGCTTCTCGCAGCGAAGAAGTTTTTCACCGTGTGCTGTGCCGGTCCGGGATTCAAGCAATGATCGTGGGTATGCTTTTTACTGCTTTTGTCCAGTCCAGCTCGATCACCACATCGGTTCTTGTGCCAATGGTGGGAGCCGGTATTCTGACTGTGACTCAAGTCTACCCCGTCACGCTGGGCGCAAACGTAGGCACCACAGTCACGGCACTCTTGGCGTCCATGACCGGCAATAGCACCGCTGTAGCCGTTGCCCTCGTGCACCTCTTGTTCAACGTCTACGCAATCCTCATCTTTTACCCAATCCGGTTTATGCGACGCATCCCCATTTGGTTAGCAGAAACACTTGCCGGCATTGTCACACGCCGATGGTGGTTCGCTATCATTTACATCTTGTGCGTTTTCTTTGTCATTCCAGGTATCGTCATCTATCTCACCAAGTAGGCATCACACGGAGGTTCGGTATGCTGAAAAATTTGATCGCGTTTTGGAAAGGGAAGGAATTCCTCAGTCAGGTCCTCGGAGACTTCGACAGTATGCTTCGCGACGGAGAAGTCATGTTCACAGAGGCGTATCGAAAGCTGCACGGAAAAGAGACGTCTGCGGACCTGAAGGATCGAATCTACAGTTTAGATCGAGAGATCAACCGCTTGGAGCGCGAGATCCGCAGGCGCATTGTGGAGCACCTGTCCCTCCAGCCGGGCGTGGATGTGCCCGCTTGCTTGGTGCTCATGAGTGTCGTCAAAGACGCGGAACGGCTCGGGGATTACTGTAAGAATTTGTACGAGGTCACTGAACTGCTCGAGAAACCTCTCTCTCCGGAGCTTCTAAAGGATTATTTTGAAAATACCGACCAGGAGCTCCCTGCGCTCTTCCTCAAAGCCAGGGAGGCCTTTATCAAGTCCGATGAACGCGCCGCACACGAAATCATCCAACTGGAACGCACGATCATCAAGCGCTGCGACAAAGTCATCCACAGATTGGCCAAATCCAATCTTGAGACAAATGAGGCCGTTTGCATGACACTTTTGGCGAGGCATCTCAAGCGCCTGGCTGCGCACCTAGCCAATATCACCTCGTCGGTTGTTGTTCCGATCTCCAGTCTGGATTTCTTTGACGAAAAAAGCCGGCATGAGGTGAATGACACTTCACCGTAAGACTATGTGTCAGAGTCTTCCCACTCAGTGTAGATAACCTGGTTCTGCTGAGAAGTGCGCGTCCGCTGGACACGGCCCTGAAAGGAGTTCTTGAGCCAGGTTTTGAAGACCGCCCGGGTCGGAGGCAGAAGGGCCAGCAGACCCAAAGTGTCGGTAATGAAGCCCGGCGTCAAGAGTGTGATTCCACCCACCAGAATCAGCATTCCATCCAAGAGCTCCTCTGTGGGCATGAAGCCCTGCGCCAGACTTTGTTGGATTTTGGAGATTGTGACCCAGCCCTGATAACGCGCCAAAGTTGCCCCCGCCACCCCGGTCAGAACAACTATGGCAATGGTGTTGACAACTCCAATATTGGAGCCCACTTTGATGAGCAAAGCCAACTCGGCCATGGGCAAAAGCGTGAACAGGAGAATGAGATATGGCAACATGGAGGCTAGTATACCATTGACCTTAAACCCGGTGCCTGGCACCGCGAATGGAGAAGTATGACGATTGCCATGTTACTCAGCGGGGGGGTGGACAGTTCGGTCGCGCTTCGGCTCCTGGCCGAAGAGGGCCACACCATTACCGCCTTCTATCTCAAAATCTGGCTGGAGGATGATCTCGCCTTTCTCGGGGACTGCCCCTGGGAGGAGGACTTGGACTATGCCCGCAAAGTATGTGCTCAAATTGGGGTTTCCCTTGAGATCCTTCCTTTGCAAAGGGAATACCGCCAACAGGTCGTAGAGCACACTCTGAGCGAACTGCGCGCAGGCCGAACACCGAGTCCGGACATTCTCTGCAATCAGCGCATCAAGTTCGGAGAGTTTGTCCATCGAATAGGCCCTCATTTTGAAAAGATCGCTTCGGGACACTACGCCCAAGTGGAGGAAAGAGCCGGCCTGCACTGGCTCAAGCGTTCCCCGGACCCAGTCAAAGACCAGACCTATTTCCTGTGCCGGCTCAGCCAGGAGCAACTGGGTAAAATCCTCTTTCCTGTCGGCCATCTCACCAAGAGCCAGGTGCGCGAACTGGCCGCAAAATACCAGCTGCCCACTCAAAATCGCAAAGACAGCCAAGGTATCTGCTTCCTGGGCAAGATCAGCTATCCGGATTTTGTGCGCTGTCATTTGGGTGAAAAAGAAGGCCTGATTGTGGAGGAGCGAAGCGGACGCGTGTTAGGCAAGCACTCCGGCTATTGGTTCCACACCATCGGCCAACGCCAAGGCTTGGGGCTCAGCCAAGGCCCCTGGTATGTGATACGCAAGGATGTGGGGTCCAACACCCTATTTGTGAGCCACAGCGCCGAGCTTTCCAAGAAATCCCTTCAAAACTTCCAAGTCAAGGACACACACTGGATCTGCGGTCCCCCGCAAAACTGTGTGCTCCAAACAAAACTCCGGCACACTTCCAATCTTGAAAATTGTACAATTCAATTCTTGGACAGCAGTGGATCAAGACTCAAAGTCTGTCTGGAAAACCCGGATTCCGGCATTGCGCCCGGTCAATCCGCCATCTTCTATAAAGGGGACTATTGTTTAGGCGGCGGCATCATCGATGAGCCGAATCCAGGCAGCGACTAGACTTCCCGGCTCTTCTCTTCTATAACTAGTACCTGAGCCTCATGCCCAGTGATCCCGATCTCACACCATCAAAATCCATCTGGGGATTCAGCGTCCTCTTGCTTGTGACCTTCCTTGTCTTCTGGCCTGCACTGAAAATCCCGTTCTACTACGACGACTTCTCGTTCATTGTTTGGAATCCCTCCATCAAAGACCTCTCGCGCTGGCTCAGCTACTTCACTGACGGTGGAAGCTTATCTTCTGCGGGCAGCTTTTGGATTTGGCGACCGCTGCGCACGCTCAGCTACGCCCTGGATTACAGCATCTGGAAACTGAATCCAGTCGGCTATCACGCAATCGGACTGCTCCTCCATCTGGGTACAGGTTTCCTGGTTTGTCTTTGGGCCAAGGTCTTACTGAAAAACATGCGCGCAGCCTGGCTCACAGCAGCACTCTTTTTGGTGCATCCCGTGCAAACCCAGACCGTGGCTTGGGTCTCCTGCCGCGGGGATCTTCTGTTCGCCTTCTTTGGAATGGGATACATCCTCCTTGGGCTGCGTGCGGCGCGGGACAAATCAGGTAAAACCGTTTTCCCCTTCTTGGCCGGAAGCTATGCCTGCCTGGTGTTCGCGCTCTTTGCTAAAGAAACCGCAATCATGCTGCCCTTGGGTCTGTGGGCTTGTCTGCTTTACTCACGGCAAGAACTCCCGGGCCGCTTGCAAAAAAGCCCGGGGCAATTGCGCCGGCTCGCCCCTTCGGCTGTGCTCATCTTCTTCTACTTGGTCTGGCGAACCTCCGTTCTCGGCCAACTCGCACAACCCGAGTTCGCGCAAGGAGCGAGCGGCCCCTCCATCAGCCCCTTTGTCTTGGGCCGCTATGTGGGACTCGCCCTCATCCCCTGGCCTTTAAAACTCGAATACCCACCCCAAGTTTCTGTCGGAAATCCCGAGTGGTGGTCCGGCCTGGCCGTGACATTGCTTTTGCTGGGAGCCTTGTGGGCCTGCCGCAAAAAGCATCCTGCAATCAGCCTGGGCCTGGGCTGGTTTCTAATTTTCTTACTGCCCGTCCTGCATCTTCTCCCTTTTCACGGGCTCATGAGCGAACACCAGCTCTACCTCTCCATGGCCGGGCTTGCACTCGCAATCGCGCCGTCGCTCGAGCGTCTTCTAAAGCGTCGCAGCGGAATCATTTGCATTGTTCTGCTCTTCTCCATTTTTGTCGGTCTTATCCATGAGCGCCTCCAGCAGTGGCAAGATCCGCTCAGTTTCTGGCACCGCGAAATGCGTCTTTCTCCGCAGAGCTATCGCGTGGCCTTGCATTTGGGAAACAGCTATCACCAAATAGGCCGCCCGGAACGCGCAAAACACTATTACCTCAAATCCAAAGAACTCAACCCAACGGATAACGATGTGACTCTCAACCTCGCGCACTTGGCGGTTCAGCAACAGGACTACTTGCTCGCTGCCCGTTACACCGATGAAGTGCTGGCGCGTGAATCCGAGAATCCCGACGCGATTGCGCTCTTGGGCACACTGGCTGTGACAAAAGGCTCCTGGGAACAGGCTGTACTTCACTACCGCCGGGCCATTGCTCTGCGGCCCAAGGACGCCAAGTTCCACCACGATTTGGGATTGGTCCTGGGGCACAGCGGAGCGCTGGAGGAGGCCTTGGTGACTTTTCAACAGGCCGTAAAGCTAAACCCGGATTCGGCTGCAGATTGGAATAACCTGGGTGTGAGCTATGCCAACTTAGGCCGCAGTGCCGAGGCGAGGGAAGCCTGGGAGCACTCTGTTGATTTGGACCCTCTGTCCCAAGGAGCAAAGCAAAACCTTCAGAGCTTGGAGAAAGGGCCGTCCAGTGAACCTGAATCGCCATAAAATAGGGAATGCTGGAAAGCTTACGACAAGATCTACATTGCCCCGGTCAATACCGATTTTCTGATGGCCGCCGCTACAATGAACCAAATCGGCCGCTTAACCGATATCACGGACGATGTGAAGAGCCTCGCGGGCTTTGCCCGAAAACAGCTCATACGGGAAGCGTGCAAGATTTCGCTGCTCAACTTCAAGGATCTCACGTGGTACGGACATGCGCGCGGCATTATTCATGAACGGGCCGGGCAATTTGTCCGGGTCTTGGATAAGGAAGAGAACGAAATTATCGAGGACTCCGGCGCTTACAGCCTCAATGCCTGGTAGAGCGGTAATGAAGCGGAATCCTGAAGTCCCTGCCAAAGGGACTGCCTGTGTAGGGCAAGCCCATGCGATGATAAACCCCGCTGGGAATCCCGATATCGGTTAGAAAAAGCTCTCCGGTGCGCCCCGGATGGAGTCCGGATTTCGGAAGAGCCAAAGCCAGGGTATGCCTGGGCTGTATGTATTCGCCCGGAGTTTCACCGGTGCTGGCATCGACGCCTGTGGGAATATCCAAAGACAATATGGGTTTGCCCGAGGCATTGGCCCACTGAATCAGAGAAACAAAGATCCCGGTGGGCGCGGCCTGCAGATTGTACCCGAGGAGTGCATCCACGATGAGGTCCACGGATTCGCCTGGAAGGCCGGCTGCGGCAACTTCATTCCCGCCAGTGGACTGAAAAACCATGCGTTGGTAATCCGTGGTCTCGCAGAGATTCCCCGGAGAGGCCAGGCACAGGCCCACATCCACCCCACGATTGGCCAAGTGTCTGGCGGCACACACACCGCCCCCGCCATTGCCGCCCGGTCCTGCCAGAACCACCACCCGGGCATAAGACCACCCCTCCCCCAAAATATCAATCGCCTGCAGGGCCGTGTTCCACCCGGCGTTTTCCATCATCTGGTATAGGTTTGGGCCGGTCTCTTCCACAACCATGCGGTCGATTTCGCGCATGAGATCAGCGCTGACCATGGGCACGGCAATGCCCTCATCAGTGTAGAAATTGGAGGATGTGGAGGGAGAATCAGAATCCATGCGGGCATTATAACCTGAATCGCAGGGACGGTTCTCGCCTATTCTTTTTGCAGCATGGAGTTACACGAGAACCGTCCCTCACGCTCGCTATCCGGAGACAAAATTGAGTCGGTTCAGCTGACACATTATGTCCCCACAAAAAAACGCCCCGAGGGTTACTCAGGGCGTTTGGATCAACCTGCAGTCCTGTTTAGACTTTTGGTTGTAAGAATATGGTAGCGGGGACAGGATTTGAACCTGCGACCTTCGGGTTATGCGTACCACCACAGCTTTCGCTGCCTCATCAGAACAGATGAGTTTGTAGTCTGGACTATACCTTCATGTGCCGAACTTCATGACACATGCCCGCCGTCTAGTCTCTACACCTTTCCGCCTCGAACCATGGCGGACTTGGCTCGGTATTACCAATGTCCCTGCGGACAAACAGGCTTCACCGAATTTGACGGGTTATCACCCAGCCGTCACCGGCTGGGCAGCCCACTCGGATAACAACTCCCATCGTCCTCTGTACTCCTCAGAGCGAGGTTTTCTTTGCCTCGTATTGCGTTCCACCTAGCCAACACCACTGCGATAGCTGATGAACACTTCTACGGGGATTACATAGAAGACTTCGATCTCAGGCACGTACAAAATTGCAAAATCAAAGTCCTCTTCGCAATACCTGGTCCGTAATATGGAATGCCTGTTTGTCTTGGTTCGTCGCACATCCAAGGTAAATAAACCCTTGGATTCTTCGAACCAGGCCCCCTTGACCTGAATGCGAATGAGACATCCCCCGCTGTCAATGGCCAGGTCATAAGGAAGTCTATCTCCTACAGGCCTAAACACGTTAAAGCCCCTTTTCAAGAGCTCCGTAACAACGGCAGATTCTGCAATGTCGGATTTGAGCTGGGTATCCATCTTGAGCCCGACGAGCTACCGGACTGCTCCACCCCGCGCCAGTATCAGAAAGAACTCGCCCGAGACCCTGGTCTCCAGCGGAATGCCTATCCTAACACTTCCTCTCCCCCTGTCAAGCCGTCCGGGGACAAAGTAAAAGCTACTCGGCAGAGACCTTCTTAAAGGTGATCTCATTGGAACGGGAAAAGCCCAGCGTACGCCGGGCTTCTCTCTCAATCGCTAATGGGTCCTCAGACAGCGCTTGCCGCTCAGCCTTGAGATCATTGACCTCGCGAGTAAGCTCTTCGTGACTGCTTTGCAAACGAATCAACTCTTCCTGCAGTTCGCGGCGCTCCGAAAAGCCCGGCAAAAGCCAAGCAACGGCCAGCGCTACAAGTCCCACCCCAATCCAGAACCAATAGCCTAGGCGCAGACCTTTTTCCAAATCCGTCCCCCGTAAATGGCCTTATCGCCCAGCAGCTCCTCAATACGCAGAAGCTCATTGTACTTGGCAATTCGGTCGGTTCGACAGATGGAACCGGTCTTGATTTGGCCCGCATTGAGCGCCACGGCCAAGTGCGCAATGGTCGTGTCCTCGGTTTCACCTGAACGATGCGACACCACATTCGCATAACCGTGATCCGCAGCCAAACGCATGGTCTCCAGGGTCTCGGTCAACGTACCGATTTGATTGAGCTTGATGAGGATGGCATTGGCAATCCCCTCGTCCAAACCACGGCGCAGACGCTTGGGATTGGTCACAAACAGGTCATCGCCCACCAGCTGAATCTTGTCGCCCAAAGCCACGGTGAGTTCCTTCCAGCCGGCCCAATCCTCTTCATCCAGCCCGTCCTCAACGGAGACAATGGGGTACTTCTTGCACCACTGGCTGTAAAGAGCCACCAACTCCGCAGCATTCTTCTCCTGCGGATTCTCCGCTTCCATGCGGTAGACCTGCCGGTCTTTCACATAGAATGAACTCGCAGCCGCGTCCACGGCCAGTGCAATCTCGGTCTCGGGCTTGTAGCCCGCTGCCTCAATGGCCTCGAGGATGAGTTCAATGGCCTGAGCATTGGATTTGAGGTCCGGCGCAAAACCGCCTTCATCGCCCACGGAAGTGGAAAGCCCCTTGCCCTTCAGAATCTTCTTCAAGGTATGGAAGGTCTCCGAGCCCATGCGCATGGCTTCTGAAAAGCTCGGAGCGCCGACCGGCATGATCATGAATTCCTGGATGTCCACGTTATTGTCCGCGTGCACCCCTCCGTTGAGGATGTTCATGAGCGGCACAGGCAGCACGCGCGCCTCGTCCCCGCCCAAGTAATGAAAGAGCGGTTGATTCTGCGAAATCGCCGCAGCCTTTGCCGCGGCCATAGACACGCCCAGCATGGCGTTGGCGCCCAGCTTGCCCTTGTTTTCCGTCCCGTCGAGCCCGATGAGCTTCTGGTCCAGGGCCTTTTGATCCGCTGCGTCATCGCCCTGAACGGCCCTGGCAATGGGGCCGTTCACATTGTCCACCGCCTTGCTTACGCCCTTGCCCCCGTAACGGCTCTTGTCACCATCCCGAAGCTCAATGGCTTCGAATTCACCTGTGGAAGCGCCGCTGGGAACAGCCGCGCGCCCCAGAACCCCTCCCTCAACCCAGACATCCACTTCCACTGTGGGATTGCCGCGGGAATCAATAATCTGTCTTGCTTTGACTTTCTGAATAGGTATGGCCATTATTCACAACTCCTTATTTTTCAGGGGGTAAATTACCACACCACAAACAGGGCGGTCAACTAAACCCGGACACTACAAAAAAGTGCTATACTTGTTGTCTTGTGTACGCTAGTCTTTTTAGCTCCTAACTAGTTATGGAGCCTGTTCATCTGAAGATTTTAAAAAAGAGGAGAAAACGCACCATGAGACCCATCCCAAGACTGCATCTGTTCTGGATGAACCACTGGGTCAAAATTTTGATCATCTCTCTGGTCATCCTGCTCCTTGGGCTGGCGGTTTGGGGACTTTCCTCCCTGGAATCCTTTTACCGCAATCTCACCCTGGCCCAAATGCCGGTGAGCATTCTCCTGGTCACGATTAATGCCACCATTTTCGTACTCATGTACATGACGTTTTTGAGGGGCGGCTTTGCCAAGATGAAATCCTCCCAAGTCAAAGGCGAAAAGGTCAACATCACCTGGGACGATGTAATCGGCATGGAAGAAATCAAACGCGAGGCCTGGGAAGTAGTGGAGCTTATCCGCGATCGCAAGCGCGTCAAAGCCATCGGCGGCAAGATCATCCGCGGCATCCTGATGCTCGGGCCTCCGGGCTGCGGCAAAACTTATTTGGCCAAGGCCATTGCCACTGAAGCCGGTGTCCCCTTTCTTTCGCTCTCCGCCAGCGAATTTGTAGAGGTCTTTGTGGGCGTGGGCGCGAGCCGCGTGCGCAAGATTTTTAAGCAGGCCCGGCAGATGGCTTATGGATACGGGGCCTGCATCATCTTCATTGACGAGCTCGATGCGGTGGCGCGCAAGCGCGTATTCAGCGCTTTTGGCGGAACCGAAGAAACCAACAGCACGCAAAACCAGCTCCTGACCGAGATGGACGGCCTGAAGGAAGACGCCAATATCATCGTGATCGGCGCCACCAATGCGGACGAAAACAACCTGGACGAGGCTCTGCGCCGCCCCGGCCGCTTTGACCGCAAGCTTTATGTGGACCGTCCGGGCTTGGAGGATCGCGAGGCCTTGTTCAAATTTTACTTTGGCAAGCTCAAGTACGATGATTCTATTGACTTCGGGCGCCTGGCCCGGCGCGCGGTTTACAAGAGTGCCGCGGACATTGCCAACCTGGTTCGGGAATCCGCCCTCATTGCCACGCGCGACCGCACGCGCGACACCATCAACATGCGCGATG
>JAFGIU010000023.1 GCA_016929445.1 Candidatus Omnitrophota bacterium | reverse complement strand
CGTCCCCCCCGTCTCCGGTCAGAGCCACGGTCACATGCTTCCGGGTCATCTTGGAAACATAGTAGGTTGGGATCGCGGAGGAGTCGGCATAGGGCTCCCCGTAGTGGGCAACGAGTTCAGGCAGAATGGCCAGAGCATCAGGACGCACGATTTCTTCATGATGCTCGGTCCCGAAGTGCTGGGCCACGGCCCGCGCCACCGGCAGCTCACTAAAGTCGGATTCCTCGAATCCTATCGAGAAAGTGCGCACGCGCTCACTGCTGCGGCTCATCAATCCCACTACCAGGCTCGAGTCAATCCCGCCGCTGAGAAAGGCCCCAAGCGGCACATCGCTGATCATTCGCAACCGCACGGCTTCTTCGAGGAGTTCATCCAGCCGCTCTCCGGCCTCCTCCATACCGATGTCCGAAGTCTCTGAAAAATCCGCACGCCAATATTGGTGCAAGGAAGCCTGTCCCTTTTCCCAAACAAGATAGTGGGCTGGGGGTAATTTCTGCACCCCCTTGTAGGCACTCATGGGAGCAGGCACATAGAGGTAAGAAAAATAATACTGAAGGGCGCTCAGGTTGGGTTCAGGCCTTTGGGGGAGTCCTTCCAACAGGGCGGCAAATTCGGAAGCAAAAAAGAGCTGCCCCTTTTGGCAGCAATAGATCATCGGCTTCTGGCCCAGACGATCCCGCGCCAAGAGCACGCGCCCCCGTCGCCGGTCCCAAAGGCAAAATGCAAACATACCGCGCAAGTATTGGAGAAATTCATCCCCATGCTCGTCGTAGGCATGGACCAAGACCTCGGTGTCGCTGCATGTCCGGAACTTGTGTCCCTTTCGCTCCAATTCTGCGCGTAGTTCTCTGAAATTATAGATTTCTCCGTTAAAGACAACCCAAGTACTTTCATCCGCATTGGAAAGAGGTTGATGCCCGCCTTCAATATCAATAATCTGCAGACGGCGGTGGCCCAGAGTGCAGCGGACGGAATCCCCGCCCAGCGCCGCAGAGGAATGATAGCCTGCCTCATCCGGGCCGCGGTGGACCAGTTTATCCGCCATGCGCCGGACCTGATCTTCCGGCGCAGATCCAACCCCATAGCTCACAATGCCGCACAGACCACACATCAGATTTGGGCTTCGCTCCTTTGGGTCGATCCATTCCTGCTAAGCAACTGCTCGTAGATTAATTGATAGCTGTACGCCATATCCTGAACCCGGAACCTTTCCGCAACCACCTTCGTCGCAGCCTCGGACAGGCTTTTGGCCCATTCCGGCTGCTCCAAACAACGCAGTATCGTAGCGCTCAAACTGCGGGCATCGGCCGGACCAACCAACTTTCCGGTCACGCCGTCTTCAATCACCTCCGGTATCCCTCCGACATTCGTGGCGATAATCGGCTTGCCCAAAGCCATGGCCTCCAGAATCGTCAAACCAAACCCTTCCTCCACGGAGGGCTGCACAAAAATATCCATCATCCCCATCCAGCGCCGCACATCCGTCTGATATCCCGCCAAAATCAGCTTGTCTTCCAGGCCCAAGGCCCTGGCCTGGGCAAGCAATTCCTCCCTAAGGACTCCCTCCCCCACGATTAGCAATCTGGCATTGGGGTGGTTTCTGACAATATGGGCGGTTGCCAAAATAAGATGCCGGTGTCCCTTGCGCGGATGCAAGGTCCCTACAGCTCCGATGACGATCTCATCCTTCAATCCGAGTTCCGAACGGTTAGCCCGAGTCTCTTCCTTGGAAAGAGGCTGCCATTTTCCCAGATCGATCCCGTTATAAATCACGCTAATACGCCGCGCAGGCACCCGTTCGCGTTGCACCATGACATGACGCACACCTTGGGAAATAGCAATCACTTGATCCACCCGGCGCGCCACAATGCCGTCCAATCTCCACTGAACAGGGCTCCCGAACAAATACATCAGGTCGGAGTAGTGGCGTGTCATCACCGTAATGGGCCGTTTCACCAGAGCACAGGCCACCTGCCCGAGAGCAGTCGCATGAAAGAGATGAGAATGAAGAAGGTCGTAATCCCCGCTACGCAATAGGCCCACCAGTTTACTCAAAGTCTGAGGAGTATCCTTAATAGAGCGCGCGTCCAGTGCATGGGTGCGAAAGCCCTGCGCCTCCAATTGGTCCTGCAAGGGGCCCCTCGGGGCCAAGGTCGCAAATTCCAGTTCAAAGCATTTGGAGTCCGTGTACTTTGCCAAATCCAGCAATAGATTTTCCGTGCCCGCAATTCGCGAATCGGTTGTCAAATGCAAGAGTTTCGCTCTAGCCTTCATGAGACTCCTTTCTTGCCGTCACCAAAATCCCGTTCCCATTGTTCCACGGAATCATGCGGTCGGCCCACATTAAAGCCATCATCCAGGGGTGCAGGCAAGCAAAATACCACCAACTGCCTAAGAGAAAGACCAGAGGAGAATGCTGCAAAGCAAAGAAAATCTCGTAGGCCAGGGCGCCCGGCCAGCCATAGCTATACTCCGTCTTCTCAATATGAAATCCCGACTGTTGCAGCAGGGCACTCAGGCCCTCCAACGTATATCCTTCCCGGACATGGCCATGCCCCTCGGCTCCATGATCGTGTTCCATATCCATCAAGGTTTCCATAAAAGGCAAAATCCGCTTCTGCGGGCAGGCGGGAACCCCCAAAAGCAAGACCCCTCCGGAACGCAAGCCGCGGTGCAAAGCCGCAAGGGCCTCCGCATCCTGTTCAATATGTTCAAGAACATCCAGGCAGATGGCCAGCTCATACTGCTCCTGATCCTGTAAATCCTCCAAGCGGCCCTGGATTGTATTCAGCTCCATGCCGCTCAAGCGCGCTCCCTTCTCTAAGGATTGAACCCGCTCCCCGTTGAGTTCCAAGGCGGTTACCTTCACTCCCTTCCGTTGACCCAGGAGATAAACATACTGCCCGAAACCTGCCCCGGCATCTAAGACATTCGTGATTCCGTCCGAAGGAAGAGACGACAAGATTTGCTTCAGACGATCCCTCGCGTACCACTCGGTGAGTGTGGTCAATGTGACATAGCGCCGGTACAGCCCCTGGCCCAAAGAGGTGTCCGTCACAAAGGATTTCAAAGCTTCTTTAAGCGACACAAAGAATCTCCCTGTATAGACTTTCATATCGAGACGTTACCGCAGTCATGGAGAACCGGGTCTGAGCAGCTTCCCGCGCGGCCATGCCCAAAGTCCTGCGCAACTGAGCGTCGGCCAACAGACCTTTGAGCTTTCTGGTCAGAATCTCCACATTCCCGTAGGGAAAGACACAGGCGTTGACTCCGTCTTCGATAATCTCCCGGTGCGCGGGAATTTCGCTCGCCACGATCGCCAAACCCGCGGCCATGGCTTCGAGCAGCGCATTGGACATTCCTTCGGATACGGAGCCCAAAACAAAAACATCGGAAGCCACCAGATAGTCCTCGACATTTTTCACATGCCCCAAAAACCGGACACTGGATCCCAACCCCAAATCAGCCACCGATGCTTTGAGGTCCTTCTCCACATCCCGGTCCCCTCCGCCGCTGCCTAGGAGAAAAAGCCGCGCCTCTGAAAATTCCGGCACCACTTGTGCCCAGGCCTGAATCAGATGCTCCAATCCTTTTTCAGAAGACAGACGGCCCGTATAAATGACAAAGAGATCGCCCTCCAAATTCAAGCAACTTCGGGCGGCGGCCTTTGCATCCCTGTCATAAGCACTGTGTTCGGGGATCTCCACGCCGTTGGGAATATACTGGAAGCGCTCTTTTCTTACTCCCCAATCCTCAAACTCCTCGAAGACCGACGGATTAACCCCTACAACCCGGTCTATCCGCGTCATCAAATACCGGCGCATGCGTCCAAAAGGCAAACGCTGCAACTCACGGCGCTCGCCAAGTTCTTGGGTTGCTGAGATTTTGCTCAACGTCCGTTTTCCTGTGAGCAAGCCCGCCACAGCGGCGACAGTCGTGGGCGAGTAGCTTTGGTGGGCATGCAATATATCGATCTGCCGGCGATTCCGAATAATCCACACCAGGGCTCCCGCCAAGTAGCTCACGGATTCCAGCCATCGTCCCTTACCCCATTGCCTCAGACGATGCACCCGGATTCCGTCAATTGTCTGTTCAGCAGGCAAGCCTCGATTTTGCCGCGTCAACACACATACGGAATGCCCCCTCTGGACCAGCTCGCGCCCCAGCTTGTGGGCTTGGCGCTCCAAACCTCCCAGGTTTGGATAAAAGCCTGCTGCCAACATACACACCCTAATGGGCTTCATCCCTAAGCACTCCCCACCGGCTCAGTCCTGCCATCGCCAGTATATAAAAGAAGGGCAAAAACATGTCCCTATGCCGGATCGCCGTCCCCATATTGGCTTCGGCTATGGCATAGAGAGACACCCCGACCATGAGAAATATCACCATCGGAATAAGCGGCCTGGCCCGGCCGCTACATGTCCATATCACTCCGGACATAAAGGGCAAAGCCAGTAGCATCCATAACACCACCTGGGGCAGGACAAGAAGGTGGCTGCCCTTGCTGATCATCCACGGCAGCGGAGAAAACAAGAAATACATCAGGCCTTTCAAATACCCCAAGGCAAAGGCCCCGCTCGCAAGCTGCAAATCCTCCGGAACTCCGCTCGGGGCGTAGTGACGCTCCAGCATTTTCTGGTAATATTTGTCATCAAATATGCGGTAGTTGTTCCCTCCGGAACTGAGAAACCCAAGCCGCAAAGTCAAGATATACTCCGCGCTGATCTTCACCCGGCCCAAGGTATCCCTTCCGGACGGCAATAATTTGGTTCTGGCCACGCCCAGGCCTGCAACAATCAGAACCCCCACCAAAGCAATCTTTATCCAAAAAGCAAGCCGGGAACTCAGCAGCACACCTACAGCCAGAATCGGAACCAAAAGCAGAGTCGCCGCCTGCCGGATACTGTACATAAACGGAAGCAGAGCAAAAAATGCTAAAAACGGATACTTTCCATCCTCGATCCAGCGCGTTACCCCGTAAAAGGTGAACACCAACATAAAAAGATACAGATTATCCTTAAGATTACCCACTGACCAAAAAATCATCGTGGGGGTAAAGCACACTAATACCATCGCAATTTTTGCGGCACTCACGCCTAGTGCCCGCCTGGCAATACCGAAAGTCATCAGCCCGACAGATACTGTCATCAGGATATTCAAAAGCTTGCCCGCCATCGGAGCATATCCAAACAGGAAGAACAAAATCGCCAGCAAATCCGTATGGCTGTTCCGCTCACCTAAGACGTCGAATAAGTCTGCCCGGTCTCCTCGGAAATACTCCACCGTGGACCAAGCCAGCCGGCACTTGCCCCTGCCGTCATTAAAAACCGAACCGTCTCCCCCATTACTCCAAGAATGAAGCTGCAACGCACCGGCAGGAAGGACACGCACAAACGTTGCCAAAAGAAAACAAACCAAAACAAAGCGCCGGTATCGAGGATCATTCCGGCGCCAGATTGCGATCGAGATTACCCCCAAAATGACAAAGAACCACCCCCAATAGGCCTTAAAGACAAAAAGAACCCCGAACACAGCCCCGGCAAGAATCCAACCCAAAAGTCCAGGACTTGCAGTACGTCTCAAAGGATGTGCCTCTTAAATACATTGTCCCAAATAACCCGAAAATGCTCCTTGATGGTGGGGATCACTTTGAGCTTTGACTTTTCACCCTTGTGGTCATACCTGAGGATGAGCGGAACCTCTGTCATAAAAAGCGGCATCCGGCGCAGCTTGACCAAACACTCCGCCATCACGGCAAATCCGTTGGATTCGAGAAGCCTTCCGTCGAATCGCTTAACTGACTGGCGCAAAGCGCCCACATTGTATCCGCGGTAAAAACCGGTGTACTCCTTGATCCCTCGAACCGGAAAAAGAATCCGGTAAAGCAGATTGCAAGCCACTGTGCATACATAGCGCAATGCGGGCACACCAATCAGCATTCCTCCAGGAGCAAAACAGGAGGCGATTACAACTTCATAACCTTCATCCAAACGATTGACCATGAATTTTATCAAACGCGGATCGTGTGTATTGTCCGCATCCATGCTCACCATGATATCCTTGTCGTTCGCGGTATCCAGGACATACTTAAAACCTTCACGAAACACATCCCCCACCCCGCGATTTCTTTCAAAATCAATTAGATGGACCGGCATTCGAGATGCACAGGAACGAATCACCTCAGCAGTTTTGTCGGAGCTCCCGTCATTAACGGCAACGATCTTATACTCAAAAGACGCCTCCTCCAAAACCTTTTGCACACGGTCCAGCAATGCTTCAATCACATCTTCTTCGTTATAGACAGGAAGGAGCACGTAGATCATGAGACCTCCTGGGCCAGGGCCTTGAGCCGCCATTCCACGGTCTTGCTTAAACCCTCCCTGAGATCATACTTGGATTCGAAATCGAGCAAAGTCTTCAGCTCCGTCAGGTCCGGCACACGGCGCCGCACATCTTGATAACCCCGCGACAGATTTTTATAGGGGACGAATTTGAACTGCGGTTTTTCCGCGCCGGCAACCAGACCCCAGATGAGTTTGGCCAAGTCCAAAATAGAGATTTCTTCGGGTGAACCGATATTGATCACTCGTCCCACGGCAGCCCCGTGAGTCAGTGCCCGGTAAGTGGCTTCGACCAAATCATCGATATACATAAAGCTACGCGTTTGAAGGCCGTCCCCGTGGATCTCGATGGGCTCATTGCGTGCCGCTGCATCAATGAACACAGCCTGAGGCCCCCCGGTCCATGAAGAATGCTGCCGCGGACCATAGCCCCCGAAGTAACGCACGATCGAAAAGGGCATTTTGTACCGGTCTGCATAGGCAAAGACCAAATGCTCATCAAAGAGTTTGGACACCGCATAGCTCCAGCGTGTCACATAGCTGGGGCCGAGCACGCACAAAGACTCTTCGCTAAAGGGCAGGTCCGGATTCATTCCGTAGACATCGGAAGTGGAAGCAAAAAGAAAACGGCAGCCTTTTGCGGCAGCGGATTTGAGCAGCATCTCGGTTCCCTTGACATTCACGGTAAGGGTATCCAAACCGTCACTGTATCTGGGAATTTTCTTGGCTGCCAGATGGGCAATGGCATCACACTCGCCCACTGCCTTTTCCACAAGCCCCGCATCACAGACATCGCCCTCCACAAATTCAAAATTTGCGTGTGCTAAACAGGTCTCAAGATTATCTCTGGAGCCGGAACTCAGGTCATCCACACCAATAACGGCATGTCCTCGTTCCAAAAGCTTGTCGCAAAGATGAGAGCCCACAAAACCTGCGGCTCCAGACACCAAAATCTTCTCCAACTTTTCTTTACCCATCAGATCTCCACGTTCCCGTCCGCAGACGTCATCCACCAAGGTCCTTGTTCCACCCAATTCGGGCTCTTCGAAACCTTTTGCGCAATATAAATCTTTTCACAGCGCCGCGGCACGCTGATAAATCCCAAGCTCAAAAGCACCCGCCTCAGAACCGGGTGGGTACAGGCCGCAAAGAGCCCCCAGGCTCCGACCTGGCGTCCGTAAGCCAATGTCTGCTTCATTAATTTCCGGAGAACGGCAGGATCCCTGGGATTGGCGATGAGTTCCATAAGGGACAGACTTTGCTGTCCGCGCTCATGGTGCGAACCCACACTCACCGACCCTCTGAGCTCATCCTTCTCCCGTATTACAAAAGTCTGATATGCCCGCAAAGGGTGGTCCCGGTAACGCCAATTCAGAAAGGCCGAACTGCGCGCGCAGGCTATTCCAAGCTCCGGCGCCGTCCTCTTCCAAAACTCGTCAAACTCCGGACCAAAATCGCTTAGCCGTTCTGCTTCCGGTTTGGGCGCAACCCCAATGTTAAAAAATGGCGAAAGGCTCCGCACCGCAGTCCGCCAAAGACGATTGCTTTTGCCCAAGGCCCGGGACGCAGACCGGCCATTGAGGATTCGCAACATGACCGGCAAATTCAGCGATGAAAAACCCGCTTCCGCCAAAGTCTCCGCAGGGGTCGCCGACTCACGCACGAAACTCACGTCAAAACGACGCACAAGATCGCGAAGCAGGGTCTCCCGGATTCCCTGCCCCTCCT
>JAFGIU010000022.1 GCA_016929445.1 Candidatus Omnitrophota bacterium | reverse complement strand
GCTCAGCTACAGCAATCAACTGGAGCCGGTCCAAACCCGGGTGGGGCCGCAGGAGGCGCGGTACCGCATCGAGCAGAGCATTCCTTTTCCATGGAAGCTGCGCAAGAAAGGACTGGTTGCGCTTGAGAATGCGCGGGCGGAATACGAAAAATTCCGGTCGCAGCATTTGCGTTTGCGGGCGGACGTAAAGAGCGCGTTCTATGAGTTTGCCTATCTGGCCAAGGCTCTGGCCATCAACGAGGAGAACTTGAATCTTTTGGTGAACTTGGAGCGAGTGGCGCAGACCAAGTTCAAATCCGGCGGCGCCAGCAACCAGGATCTCTTGAAGGCACAGGTGGAGCTGGGGCGTTTGGCCAACGAAGTGGAAACACTCAAGGACATGATTCCTGTGGTGGCGGGGCGTCTCAATGCCCTGCTCAACCGGGATTGGGACGCGGTTTTGCCCTTGCCCGAGAGGATTCCGCAAACCCAGTTCGCCGCGGACACTGAATCTCTGGCCAACGGCTGGAGAAGGGACAATCCGCTTCTAAAATCCGTGCAGCACAATGCGGCTGAAGCTGAGCTGGGTGTTGGGCTGGCCAAGCTCGACTATGTGCCGGATCTTAGCGTGGGCTATGAAAGGATCCTCACGGGAGAAAGTATGACCGGTGTCAGCGGCAGCGGCGAAGATGCGGAGATGGTCATGGTTTCGATCAATCTTCCTTTGTGGCTTCACAGCCGGAGAGCCCGGGTGCGCGAGGCCGAGGCAGAGCTCAATGCTTCCCGGGAGAGCGCGGAAGCTTTCCTGCGGGATTTGGATTCCCGGGGAACCATGGCCGCCTATCAGTATCGCAACGCCCGGCGCCAGGCCGGTCTTTATGAACACGCGCTTCTGCCCAAGGCCAACCAGGCCCTGAAAGCTGCGCAGACAGATTATTCCGGAGGAAGAACCGATTTCTTAACGTTGGTCGACAGCCAGCGGACCTTGCTGGAATTCCATCTTGCCTATTACCGGGCGGTGGCTTCGGCCGAACAATATCTGGCCGAGTTGGAAGTTCTGGCCGGGCGTTCCCTGGGGGAGGCGATACCGTGAATAAGAGCTCCAATCGCAAGGCAGCGTGGTTGTTACTGGGAGCAGGCATTTCCGTAGGTTGGATTCTGGCCAGTGTCGGAGGCGGCCGTGTGCCATCCCCTGAAACCGGAGCATTGGTAGAAACTCAAGCGCAGGCGGAAGTCTGGACCTGCTCCATGCATCCGCAGATCCGACTTCCCAAGCCGGGCAAATGCCCGATTTGCCATATGGATTTGATTTTGCTCAGAAATCCTTCCGGCGCGGAAACGCAGCAGTCTCGCCAACTGATCATGTCCGAGGCAGCGAAAAAACTGGCTGAAATTCAAACCGCGGCGGTAGAACGCCGTTTCGTGGACAAGGAAGTCCGCATGGTGGGCAAGGTCGAGTATGACGAAACCCGCTTGGCCGATATCACGGCATGGGTGTCGGGCCGGATTGACCGCCTGTATGTGGATAGCACCGGTGTGCCGGTGCGCAAAGGAGATCGTCTGATTAATATGTACAGCCCGGAACTCTTGTCCGCGCAAGAAGAGTATCTGCAGGCTTTGCGGAGTGTGAATGAGATGGCGCAAAGTCAGCTGGCCATCATCAAGATCACCTCGGCCATGACCGTGGACAACGCGCGCGAGAAATTGCGTCTTTTGGGCATTACTGCGGAGCAAGTGCAGGAGCTGGAGAAGCGCGGCAGTGCAGAGGATCACATGACCTTGTATGCGCCCGCCGGCGGGGTGGTCCTCAGGAAGTCGGTGGTGGAAGGCGAGTACGTGCAGACCGGTGCCACGCTCTTGTCCATTGCGGATCTCAGCTTTGTGTGGGTCCGGCTGGATGCCTATGAATCGGATCTGCCCTGGCTCAGGGCGGGACAGGAAGTGACTTTCCAGAGCGAGGCCTACCCGGGTGAGAAGTTTGCGGGGCGCATTTCCTGGATCGACCCGGTGCTGGACTCCCGGACGCGCACAGTGAAGGTGCGGGTCAATGTGGAGAATCATGGCCAGCTTTTGAAGCCAGGCATGTTTGTGCGCGCGATGGCCATGGCTCATTTGGGCCAGGGTGGCAAGGTGATTGATGCGTCCTTGGAGGGTAAGCGGATTTGCCCCATGCATCCCGGGGTGGTTCGCGATGGCGAGAGAGAATGCCCGGTGTGCGGTATGGACCTGGTCCCGGCCTCGGAGTTGGGTCACGCGCCGGCAAAGGAAACCGATCCGCCTCTGGTCATTCCCGCAACTGCGCCGCTGATTACCGGCGCTCGGGCCGTGGTCTATGTGGAAATTCCCGGCGCAAAGAAGCCGACCTATGAGGGTCGCGAGATCGTGCTCGGGCCCCGCGCAGGCGATGACTATGTGGTGCGCTCGGGACTGACCGAAGGAGATCGCGTGGTGACGCACGGCAATTTCAAGATCGACAGCTCTCTGCAGATCCAGGCGCGGCCGAGCATGATGAGCCCGCAGGGCGCGCCGCAGGCAAGGGGAGGGGGCGCACATGCCCACTGATTCTCGTAACGAAGCTCGCGGCCCTCTTAGTGCCATCATACGTTTCTGCGTGGACAACCCGCTGGTGGTCTTCTTGTTCGTAATCTTTGCCGTGGCTTGGGGAGTGTCGGTCGCCCCCTTTGATTGGGATCTCAAAGGATTGCCCCGGAATCCCGTGCCCGTGGATGCAATTCCGGACATCGGGGAGAACCAGCAGATTGTTTTTACGGAATGGACGGGTCGCTCGCCCCAGGATGTGGAAGACCAGGTGACTTATCCTTTGACCGCGGCTTTGTTGGGTACTCCTGGAGTTAAGACCATTCGCAGTTATTCGATGTTCGGATTTTCCAGTATCTATCTTACATTCAAGGAGGACGTGGAGTTTTATTGGTCGCGGACACGGGTTCTGGAAAAACTCAATAGCTTGGCTCCGGATGCGCTTCCCGAGAGCGTTCAGCCGCGCATGGGGCCGGACGCCACTGCGCTGGGCCAGGTGTTTTGGTACACGCTGGAGGGCCTGGACAAGGAAGGAAATCCTGCCGGAGGCTGGGACCCGCAGGAATTGCGCAGTGTGCAGGACTGGCAGGTGCGC
>JAFGIU010000021.1 GCA_016929445.1 Candidatus Omnitrophota bacterium | reverse complement strand
GCCACGGCGCATTTGTTTATTGTGAATCCGCTGCGGGGCGGAGGGGTGTCCGCACTCTTTAGCACCCACCCGCCGACCGAAGAAAGAATTCGTCGACTGCAGGCACTGCATGTGTAGGGACGAATCTCGCGTAACCAGAATAGGGGATAGGGGTTGCCGAGAACCGTCCCTGGTTTGGAGGGAATTATGCGTTTTGACCGGTTTACGGTGAAAGCTCAAGAGGCGGTGGCCAACGCGCAGCAAGAGGCGTCCAACCGCAATCATCAAAAGATTTCTCCGGAACATTTGCTTCTGGCATTGGTCACGGAGAAGGCCGGCGTTGTGCCCGCACTTTTGGGCAAATTAGGTTGTCAGGTGGACGGGGTTGCAAAGCGATGTCAAGAAACCCTGGGCAAACAGCCTTCGGTCACAGGCTCCGGGGCCTCTGAGGTCTACTTGGCTCCGGAACTCCAGGAAGTGTTTCGCGTCGCAGAGTCTCAGGCTCAAGAAATGAAGGACGAATACCTGAGCACCGAACATCTCCTAATCGCGTTGACCACTTCCAAGACTCCGGCCGGCGAGATCCTGCGCAGTTCGGGTGTGAGCAAAGAGACCCTCCTCAAAGCCTTGATTGATATCCGGGGCGCCCAGCGCGCCAACGATCCTAACGCAGAAGAGCGTTACCAATCTTTGGAAAAATTCGGCAGGGATCTTACGGCCCTGGCCCGCGCCGGAAAACTGGATCCGGTCATCGGCCGCGACGAGGAAATCCGCCGCGTGATCCAGGTGCTTTCGCGGCGCACCAAGAACAATCCCGTGCTCATCGGCGAACCGGGAGTGGGGAAGACCGCTCTTGCGGAAGGCCTCGCACGCAGAATTGTGGAAGGGGACGTGCCCGAGGGTCTAAAGGACAAACGCGTCATTGCCTTGGATATCGGGGCCCTGGTGGCGGGCTCCAAGTTTCGCGGCGAGTTTGAGGAACGTTTGAAGGCCGTGATTCAGGAGGTGGAGGCGCGCGCCGGGCAGATCATCCTCTTTATTGACGAACTGCACACCTTAGTGGGAGCCGGGAAAACCGACGGGGCCATGGATGCCTCCAATCTGTTGAAGCCGGCTTTGGCGCGCGGCCAGCTGCGTTGTGTGGGTGCCACCACGCTGGATGAATATCGCAAGCATATTGAAAAGGACGCTGCTTTGGAGCGCCGTTTCCAGCCCGTACTTGTGGATCAGCCCACGGTGGAAGATACGGTGGCGATCCTGCGCGGTCTCAAGGAACGCTACGAAGTGCACCACGGCGTCCGTATCCGGGACGCGGCGCTGGTTGCGGCGGCACAGCTTTCGGACCGCTATATCACGGATCGCTTTCTGCCGGATAAGGCCATTGACCTGATTGATGAAGCCGCGGCGCGCTTGCGGATCGAAATCGACAGCCTGCCCACAGAGATTGACGCGATTCAGCGCCGTATCATGCGGTTGGAGATCGAAAAGGAGGCTCTGAAGCGGGAAGGAGACGCCGGCTCCAAAGAGCGCCTGAAGTCGATCCAAGAAGAACTCACGGGTTTGAAGGCAGAGAACGACCAAATGCGCGCGCATTGGGAAAAAGAAAAGCAAGCGATCGACCGTATCCGGAAGCTCAAGGAGACCTTGGAGCAAGGTAATTTGGAGGCCGAACGCGCAGAGCGATCCGGGGATTTGGGCAAGGCCGCGGAGTTGCGTTACGGCAGGATCCCGGAGACGCAAAAGGCCATTGAACTCGAAGAAGCTCGCTTTGCGGAGCTTCAAGGACAGCATCGTATGTTGCAGGAAGAGGTGGATGAGGACGATATTGCGCAGATCGTGTCCAAGTGGACCGGAGTTCCGGTCTCGCGTTTGGTCGAAGAGCAAACCGAGAAACTGATTCATATGGAGGAGCGCTTGCGCACCCGCGTCATCGGCCAGGAAGAGGCCATCGTTGCTGTCTCCGATGCAGTGCGGCGTTCGCGCAGCGGATTGTCGGACCCCCACCGGCCTATCGGATCTTTTCTGTTTGTGGGCCCGACCGGCGTGGGAAAGACCGAGCTGGCCAAGTCCTTGGCTTGGTTTCTGTTTGACGACGAAACCGCGCTCATTCGTTTGGACATGTCGGAGTATATGGAAAAGCACGCGGTCTCGCGTTTGGTCGGGGCGCCTCCCGGCTATGTGGGCTATGAAGAAGGCGGCCAGCTTTCCGAGTCGGTCCGCCGCCGTCCCTATGCTGTGGTGCTCTTGGATGAAATCGAGAAGGCCCACCGGGATGTCTTCAATATTTTGCTGCAGATTCTGGATGACGGAATGCTCACGGATTCCCAGGGCAGGCATATCAACTTCAAGAACACAGTCATTATCATGACTTCCAATATCGGAAGCCAGTGGATTGCGGAATCGGCTGATCAGCCGGAAGAACTGAAAAGGCGCTTGCAGGAGGGTCTCAAAGAGTATTTCCGCCCCGAGCTTTTGAATCGCATTGATGAGACACTCATATTCAAACCTCTGTCCCAGAAAGACTTGGCACAGATAGTGGATATCCAGCTCAAGCAGCTGCAACTGCGCCTGCAAGCAAGGCAGATGGATCTCAAGGTGACGGATGCGGCCAAGGCTTTATTAGCAGAGCGCGGGTATGACCCGGCCTTTGGCGCTCGTCCTCTCAAGAGAGTGTTGCAGAAACTTGTTGTCGATCCTTTGTCCAAGCAATTGCTTCAACAAGAATTTGCTCCGGGAGCCACGATCACAGTGGATTCACGCCGCGGAGAAATTAAAATCAGCTAGAAGGAGGAAGTTCATGAACCAAGACGTTAGAGCCATACATGAACGTGTTGAATCCGAAGCAGTCTTTGTGCGTTCACTGCTTCAGGAACTGGAGAAGGCTATTGTCGGTCAGTCCGAAATGCTCCGGGGTATGCTCATCGCGCTCTTGGCAGACGGGCATGTTTTATTGGAGGGTGTCCCGGGCCTTGCCAAGACCCTGGCCATCCGCTCCTTGGCTCAGGCAGTTCAGACTAAATTTCAGCGTATACAATTCACGCCTGACTTGTTGCCGGCAGACCTGCTGGGCACGCTTATTTACAACCCCAAGACTTCCGAGTTCACAATCAAGAAGGGTCCGCTGTTCAGTAATATCGTTCTCGCGGATGAAATTAACCGTGCTCCTGCAAAGGTTCAAGCCGCGCTTTTGGAGTGCATGCAGGAGCGCCAGATCACTTTGGGCGAGACCACCTTCAGGCTGGAGGAACCGTTTCTTGTGCTGGCCACGCAAAACCCGATTGAGCAGGAGGGGACCTATCCTTTGCCCGAGGCCCAGGTGGATCGCTTCATGCTCAAAATCGTAATCACCTATCCCAACAAAGAGGAAGAGAAGCAGATTCTCGAGAGGATGTCCGCAGCCAATGTCCCGGCCATTGCTCCGGTGGTTTCGCCGCAGGATTTGATTCGCGCGCGGGGGACAGTCAATTCAATCTACATGGATGATAAAGTGCGCGACTACATCGTGGATTTAGTGCTTGCCACGCGTGAGCCCGAAAAGTATGGGTTGGATATCAAGCAGCTCATTGCTTATGGCGCATCGCCGCGTGCCACGGTCTTCATGGCCCGTGCGGCAAAGGCCCATGCCTTTTTGGAAGGAAGGGCCTATGTGACTCCGGACGACGTCAAGTCTGTGGCCATGAGCGTGTTGAGGCATCGTGTGATTATCACTTACGAGGCCGAGGCCGAAGAGCTGAACTCTGACGCTGTGGTGCGCCGTGTATTGGACGGGGTTGAGGTACCCTGATCCATGATCAATCCCGAAATCCTTAGAACCATACGCCGCATTGAAATCCGCACGGGGCGCCTCGTGCAGGAAGTTTTTGCAGGCGAATACCAGAGCAGCTTCAAAGGCCAGGGGATTGAGTTCGATCAATTGCGCGAATACACACCCGGCGATGATGTGAGGCTGATCGACTGGAATGTGACAGCGCGCACGGGCAAGCCCTTTATGAAGCAGTTTGTGCAGGAGCGCCAGCTCACGGTGATGCTCGTGGTCGATGCCAGCGCTTCAGGCCATTTCGGTTCGCGAGGCCGCACCAAGGCCGAGCTTGCCGCAGAGCTTGCCGCGGTTTTGGCCTTTTCCGCGATTCAAAACAAAGACAAGGTGGGGCTCCTCCTTTTTACGGATCAGGTGGAGCGTGTGATTCTGCCGGATAGCGGACGCCGTCACGTGTTGCGCGTGATTCGCGAAGTGCTCTACAACCAGCCCAAGGGCCGGAGAACGAATATTGCCGCAGCTCTCAATTATCTCAATCGCGTGCAGCGCCGTCGCGTAGTGGTTTTTCTCATCTCCGATTTTCTGGACAAAAACTTTGAAAAGGCTTTGCGGCTAACGCATGCGCACCACGACTGTGTGGCAATTGCGCTTTCGGACCGGCGGGAAGAAGAGCTTGCTTCCGTGGGCTGGCTGCGCGTGCACGATGCAGAGGAAGGCCGGGAAATTAGCGTGAATACCGCGGATGCAGGAGTGCGCGTCCGGTTTGAGGAAGCCACGGCCAAGCGCCTGCAGGAGCGCAAACGGCTTTTTGATTCCATGGGTCTGGATGCGATTAATGTGCGCGTGGGCGAATCCTATGTGGAGCCTCTCATCAAGTTTTTCAAAATGCGAAGCAGGCGCATGCGATGAGTGAATTCAAGGGGCGGCTTGTGGAGGTGCGCGTTGTGCCCAAGGCCGGGGCCGAGGGGGTGGAATGCATTGGAGAGGATCAATACAAGGTGCGGGTAACTGTGGCGCCGGAAAAAGGCAAGGCTAACGCGCGAGTCCTTCAGTTGTTGGCGAAGGAGTTAAATTGCGCGCCCTCCAATCTGAAAGTGGTGCGCGGCGAATCCTCCAGGACCAAGTGGGTGCGTGTTTTGCTGATGCTTATTGTGGCGGGCTGGAGCCTGGGCTTGGTCTCAAGTCCCGGAGTTAAGGCCCAAACGGCGTCGGAGGTCAGTGTGCAATGCGTGGCCGAACCTACGAGCATCACCGTGGGCGACGAGATTACAGTGCGCGTC
>JAFGIU010000020.1 GCA_016929445.1 Candidatus Omnitrophota bacterium | reverse complement strand
TCCTAAGTCCTTTGCGCGCCGGCAGTTCCGCCAATCCAGGTCCAGGCGGTGGGGGTTGGCGTTGATCTCAATGGCCACACCCAAGTCCGCTGCCACGCGGAGGATTTCTTCCAAGTCGAACTCATATCCGTCCCGGCCCAGAAGCAAGCGTCCGGTCAAATGCCCCAGCATGGTCAGATGCTTGTTCTTCATGGCTTTAACGAGCCGCGCTGTCTGCTGCCGGGCCGTCATTTTGAAGTTCGAGTGGATCGAGCCAATCACAAAATCAAAACTCGCCAGCACCTTGTCCGAATAATCCAAGCTGCCGTCCGGCAAAATATCCGACTCGATCCCCTTGAAGACCCTGAACGCGCCCTTGTATCTCTGATTGAGCGCGTCAATCTCCGCCTGCTGCTCCTTAACGCGCTTGGGGTCGAGCCCGTGCGCATAGTTAGCGGTCTGGCTGTGGTCGGAAATCCCCACATAGGCCCAGCCGAGTTTCCGGGCCGAATCCGTCATCTTCTTGAGCGGGGCTGCTCCGTCGCTGGCATCCGTATGCACATGAAAAGCGCCCCGCAGATCCTCCCAGTCCAAAATCCTGGGAAGCCTCTTTTGCTCCGCAGCCGTGATTTCACCGCGGTCCTCGCGCAATTCCGGCGGCAACCAATCCATCCCCAATTTCGCAAAGATCTCTTCCTCGGACTTGCAAGAAACCAACTTCCCGCCTTGAAAAAGCCCGTATTCATTCATCTTGTAGCCCAAGCCCTGGGCGCGCCCGCGCATAGCCACATTGTGTTCTTTGGAGCCCGTAAAGTGGTGGAGCGCGTAGGGAAATTCCTTGTCGCTCACCACGCGCAGATCGCACTGGATACCTGATTTCAAACGCACGCTGGACTTGGTCTCGCCATGGGCAATGAGATCCACCACACTGGGGTGCTTCACAAACCACTCCATTACCGGTTTTGAATCCGCGGCTGCGGCCAAGAGATCAATATCTTTGATGACTTCCTTGCGCCGGCGCAGGCTGCCCGCAATGGAGGCGCGCTTCACGCCCTTGAGCAACTGAAGTTCCTCCAAGAAAGCTTCAGCTTCCTGAATAGCACTGCTGTAAAGATGCTGATTGCGGTAGCGCTTGAGTTGGTCGATACCTTTGAGCACATTGGCCTGGGTCTTGGCCCCAAAGCCTTCAAGCGCCGAAAGGCGGTTCTCATTGCAGGCATATTCGAGCTCGGCCAGGGTGTCTACGCCGAGCTTTTCGTGGATGGCCTTCACCCGCTTGGGCCCCAAACCCTGGATCCGCAGCATTTCCAGCAGGCCCTCAGGCACCTCGGAGCGCAACTCCTCGTAGTCCGAGGACGCCCCGGTCTCCCAGAGCTCGGTAATCACCCGGATAAGACCCGGGCCAATCCCCTTGATTTGGGACAACCCGCCTTCCTCTATATAGGGGGCTATATCCCCACCCATGCCCTCCAGCACCCGGGCGCCGTTGGCAAAGGCCCGCACCTTAAAGGGGTTGGCGCCCAAAAGCTCGAGGAAAACAGCCATTTCCTCCAGCACGGCAATGATCTCTTTTTTGGCCGGTTTAACCATTGGACCTTAGTTCAAAATGCAATATGAAGTTTAGATTCCATCTCAACTCCGGGCACCCAGCACGGACTCAAGGTTCTCCTTGGTCAAGAGCTGCGCCTCCTGAGGACTTTCCAGGAAGTTCACAACGTCAGGGCCGATCTTCCCCCAGTCGATCTGCTGGAGTCTGTCCCATACATGTTCGCGCCAACGCGCGCTATCGAAGCGGCCTTTCCCCTCAGTCTGATCCAGGGCATTCTGCAGCAGGATTTCGTTCGGCTGGAGTGGGGGACGATGTGTCAGGTACCACACCAAATCATACCAATCCCGCCCCTTCGCGTAGGCCCGCGTGATGAGCGCATGCAGCTTTCCGGCCATGAGCGACGGCAGTTCGTGGTGCCGCAGAGCAAAGGTGAGGTGTCGCCTCACAAGCTGAGTTCTGCTCACAGCACCGGCAGGAGGTTTGGTGTCCACATCAACCTTGATGGACAAGTTCTGGTCCGGAAGCTGCGACAATCCAGCCTCTTTAAGAATCCCGCGAGTCTTGATCCAAGCCACATTAACCGTGTTTTCTTTCTTGATCTTCACGGTCACATCAAAGCCCGACAACGCGAAATCTCGTTTCACCTTCCGCATCCAACCCTCGAAAGCATATCCTTCGGGGCTCTCCATAGAAAAGTCCAAATCCTCGGAAAAACGCCTCATCCCAAACAGAAACCTGAGCGCTGTTCCACCCACAAAGGAGATGCTCCGAAACGCTTCCTCCTCGTGCAAGGAGCGCAACACCATGGCCTGTAAATATTCCCGAAGCACATTCAACTTCATTGCTGGAGTGGACGCACTCGCAGCCAGCATCAATGCCTTGTCTTTCATAGTTCAACCTCGCCGTCTTGTTCTGCTGCGGCAAACTTCATAAACCCTTCCAACGCCCGCTGCAGGCGAGGAGATTCGAATCTCTGCGCATAATCCTCAAGTTTCTTCAGATTGAGCGCATCGGTGTTCTGAAAACGCATCTCCACAATCCTGGGCTGAACCCACTCTCCCTTCCCCAAGTACCAAAGGTCCAGCAGTGCCTTCTCAGGCTCGGCCATCAAGACCTCTCTGCCGAGAATCTCCATAGGGCGATAGCCGAAGAAGCCTTCCGACTTGATGTGTGTGTACTGAAAGCGGCCAAAGGCATTCTCAAATAGCCTCGGGACCCTGCGCGTTACTGAGGTCAGGACCACGGTCATTTCTGGGATCAACCCATAGTAAGACAAGGCCCAAAACGTGCTCAGATAGGATGGAGCATAGAGCCGGTTTGCAAGTTCCGCCGTATTGACGGGGACCTTGCGAAATGGCTCTGCCAGAGTATACATCCCCCGGCGCAAAGGGCAAACCTTCCCGTCCCGCGCCCAACGGTAGAGCTGCGTGCGGATGCTCTCACGCCTTTCGTTCGAGAGCTGAACCAAGGTGGCCAAATCAAAGCAAGGCTGGTCTCCCACCCATGTGATGAGCATCTCCAGTTTCATAGTAATAAGTATACATTATTGTCTATTATTGTAAATATTTGTGGTTTCGTATGGGGGTGAAAAATGAGTGGCCGGATGGGGACGGTTCTCACGGAACTCGTTGTCACAGTAGAGGATGCTGAGAACCGTCCCTACAAAGAAATTGGGCAGAGGCGACTAGGCTTTTATCGTTGGTAGCCCCCGAGGAGTGGGGGTGGGTTTGCGCCGCCTCTGCCCAAGCCTGGAGTTTGGATAGGCCTTCTACTACAAGGTACGGATCTGCCTGTGTCTCCTGCGTTAGGCTCCCTCGGCCATCCTCAGCGTACCGCTCCGGGTACGCTTCCGGGGTCCTCGGTCGCAAGCCTTGTATCCACAGCCATCTCCGCCCTTTCGTAACAAAGACCTATCCAATCCCCAGGCCCTTAGACTTGCTGCATAATGAGTTCTGCCGCTCGGATCTCCTGGAACGTGGTATCCAGTGTTATCGGCTGCAAGACTCCCTTATCAAATACCTCATCCACAAAGAAGTTCATCAAGGCTTCGTCGTCCAAACCTACCAGAGCATTCTGAGCAGACTCCTGACTGATATTGAGCGCATCCAACACGCTGGCCAAAATAACTCGCGCCGGAGAGATTGCCTGATTAGAATCTGCGGGCTCTTCTACTTCCGTAAAGTTCCGGAACACACTCTTCCCAGAGTTATCTTCTCCAAAGAAGATCTCGGAGCTCGCATTGTTTCTCAGGAACGTTGCACCATAAAGCTTCCCGGATGCCCCCTCTTGCTGCATATGCGCGGCCACGGATCCGGCCTGGGAAATTTCTTCAAAGCCAACAACAGCCACACCCTCAGTATTATCTGCAATGCCCAAGACCTCCCTGATTGTTTCCTCGGCATGTCCGTTTGAGGTCCCCACAATCCGGAACGTCACCTTTCCGTGATTGATCTGCGCCACAAGCTGCTGCAGAAATCCCGCCAGATCACCCCGTTCAAGCTCTAATCCTCCGCGAATCTGCCAGTTACCCGCAGAGACTTCTTGAATCAAGGTGCCTGCATCAATCACAAGCTCATACTGCTGGTCACTCACACGCTCCGCAATATCGCTATTCATTGCTCCGTGCACACGATTCACCAAATCTGCGGCTACCACAGAATCCGCCACGTAACCTAGCAGCGGGTCTGACAGCAAGGCAGCAGCCATTCTCCTGACTTCTCGAGCCGATCGCAGAACCGGTCCTTGCAAGACTTCCTCGAACATGCCCAAGTGGTTCTCAATCCAATCTGTCTCGCGCAAGATCTCCCTTAGAACCTCCCGTCCCTCTTCCCCAGCCCGCGCTGCGGATGAAAGCTTGCCCTGGATCACGGAAGATACCGGCTGCCCCGTAATCAAGGCCATGAGAGTGGCCCCCACGGTATGAGAAGCCCGGGCTCCCTGCAATGGAACGCCGTCAACCCCGCGCTTCTCCAGGGTTTCCTGCAAAAGCAGCTGTAAGTACCAATCCAGCTCCATATTGAGAAACTGCCTCTGCACATCCTCGGCCATTGCATTGAATTCAAGAGGCCTCACCAAATACGGATTGCGGGCCAAGGTAATCTTGAGTGTTTCCCCTTCAACCTCAGAAATTGCGAAAGCCGGCCGGCCGATAAACTGCTCCACAACTTGACCATCCTCATTCACCAAGAGATTGGGCAACTTACGCGCAATGCGCAAGGCAACCCTTTTATCTCCGATCAATTCTCTCAAGGCCTGCAGGCCAGCCCTGCGATGCTCGAGATCCCAGACCGGATCCACTTCATCCGGGCCAATCCCTGCCTCAATCTCACCTATCCGCTCGAGCAGCAATTGATCCAAAGTCTTGACTGTTCTCTCTTCCTGCTCCGCACTCTGTACTGTTTCCCACTCCTGCTCCCGGACATTCACCAACTCATAGCGTTGCTCTGCGCGCTCTACTGCACCTTGGGCCATCGCGTCTCGTTCCGCGTCCGCCAGCCCCACTGTCTCGACCATCAGACTTCCTGCTTTGGACAGAGCCGGAGTCTGACGCACGTCCCCAATCGCGCGGTCAGTGACAGGGGCATCGCCGGCAACCGGCCGCGTCTTCTGAGCCAAAACAGCAAGCCGAAGGACATCGAGAACACCCTGTGCTCCCTGCTGTAAAGGAGTAAGCGAGCCCTCAGCATTCTTAAGCAGCTCAGACATTTGATTGGTGAGCCAATTTGACAGATCTCTATTCTCATAGTCATTTGGAGAGAAAAGGACGCGGTTATTAATCAACACATAGAGAACTGCCAAATGAGCCCGAGTCAGGGGCTGTCCAGCACCCACCTCGCTCATCATCCCCTGAGTCAGTTCTTCCAGCTTGGCCGGATTTTCCCTGAAGTAACCGGCCAAAACCCGGCTCTGCGGAATGTCCCGCATTCGGATCACGAGCTCCTGAAGGGCAGCAGAAGCCTCATTCCATCCGGCCTGGATATTCTCGGGACTCAAAGGCCGCGAACGCGCAAAGGGAAGGGTAGCTGCCCGCACATTCCGGATATAGAGATCCGTAAGTTCCTCAACTGAATGTCCGCTGAGATCAGGCAGGGCAGCCGCCGCAGCCGCATCAGCCGATGCGGGTTGGGTTGGCGCCGGGGTTGCGGTCCGAGTGAGGGTTGCGGCCCCTGGCGAGGTAGCGGCCAACGGTGGACTAACCTGCCGGGTCGGCGCAGCAGGTGCAGCCGGACCACCAGGCGCCGCGGGACCGGTGGGCGCCCGGGGACCCAGCCCAATACTCCGCATGGGCGGCAACGATTGAATATCATCGGCACTGGGTTGTTCTCCGAGCGCGGCATCCAATTCCTCCATGACCTCGCGCACGGATTTTTTCTGTTCCACGGCCGCGGTTGCGATGGCTGCAGGCACCAGGTAGTCCACCGGGTTCCAAGGGTTCCCGTTGCCGATCCGGATACGCAGCAGCTTTTCAGCCTCACGCAAGGGGCCTTCGGGCGCCACTGCATCCGGTGATCCCATTGCCGCTGCTTGCGCTTCCCGCAGCAATTCATTCAAGGTTTCCACAAAATCATAGATCCGCTGGGCATCGGGAGTTCCTAAGGGCACCGGTCCCAGGAGTTCCTGCGCGACGGGCTGGTTCGTAAACGCGGTAATCAAATAGGAGTAGATCCCTGCCGCATGGTGCATGGGGTCCATCTTGACCTGCTGCATTCTCATGGCCTGCAGGTAAGGGGCCACCTTCAGGAATCGCCGCACATCTTCGGCATCCTCGCCAAAAGCTTCTTTGAGGAAGGATTCACCCAGCAGTTCATCCGCGCCCAAAGACCACCCCTGCCCTTTCCTATCCATAAAGGCCCGGGCCGTGGCACGGTTAAACTTGTTGTGCTCCATAATCTCCATGTACCAGGCCATCAGGCTCAGAGCGGCGGCCGGTGTCTCAGGGTCTTCTTCCGGCACAGCGCCGGCCGGCATTCCCACAAGAGTATCCTCTGCAAAGCCCATTCCCAAGGCGCGCGCGTAATTGGGCAGAGTGCGATTCATGGCTGAGGCGCTCATAGTGGAGTGGGCCTCACGGAAAGTCATGGTCGCGGAAAGCAAGGGAATGCCCGGAGCCTGGGTCTCGCGTCCCCGGCGCATCCAAAGCTTAATGCGCCCAAAGAACTTACCCGGCATATAGGGAACACCTACGACCAGCGGCCAAATGGACTGGTCCCAATAGGCGGAGAGCCCCCGGCGCGGCGCCCCATGGAGCTTGGCCCACAACCGGGAATCCTTCGAGATAATGAAATGCTCACGGACAAAAGGAATTTTATTCAGACCGTCCAGAAGCGAACCCATTAAGAACTCGCCGATGAGCGGCGACACAAAAAGGGCAAGGTATCCTACGGCTAAGGAGGCCAGTAAACCCCCGGAACTCACACTGGCAATCCCGATACCTGTCCAACCGGCAAAGAGGGTAAGACCAATCCCCACAATCGGCCCCCCTGCCAAGGTAACAACAGCCACCGCCAGGATAAGCCCAGTAATACGCAGCGCCACATTCCCGCGGTTGCGGTCGCCCTTCCGGGCCAGTTTATTCTTCCCATCCAAATTCGAAACAACCCAGTCCCCTTCCGCTGTAACACTGAGCTTACCCGCATCAAACTCAAGCGTGTAGGTGCCGTCGTACTGACTAAAAGACACACCTTGGAGTGTGCCAAGATCCTCCCCACCAAGAGCGTTGCGCACTTTCCTTTTTCCTCCCAAGAGAGCGAGCAGTCTATCCTGCCTGGAGGGGCCCAAACCTAAGATCCCCGACCCTTGTGTGAAAGCCAGTCCGCTACTGGGCCTGAGCTCTTCCATCAGCTCCACCATGGCCATGGCGCGGTGATAATTCGAGCCTGCCTTATACGTAAAATAGGTCAGGGCAGAGGCAGCGGCTAAGGATCCGATAATGGGGAAGGAGAGAACCAGGGTTCCTGCCAAAACGGGTATAGCAATGCTTACAGCAGCAATCACCGTGACAAAGCGGCCAAACCACCCTGCTACCAATAGACCTGCGGCCAGGGGTCTGGCCCAACGCGTGTTGGCCCCCACCCGGGTGGAATGGGAGCGGTCAATGCCCCGCAAGCTCAGGAGTGATGCCACACCAATTGTGATACCAACCGCGGCCATTAAGCCGATCATTGCCCCGGAACCCATGAACAGCAATCCGATCACAGCCATTGTCAAAGTGGTGGTCCCCACAGCCACGGCAGCGCGGCCCAGAGTGCCCAAAAGCCTTCCGCCCAGGGACAACGGCTGTGGGATTTCCTCTTGAGCCGGCGTGTACCGGGTCAATGTCCTGGAACCCATGAAACCGGTGAGCATGGCCACGCCCACACCGGCCACGAGCCCCACGACCGTCACGGCAAAAACAAAACCAAAGGCTATTAGGCTGGGGATCCCGATCAAGGCAGCCAGCCCGGCCACCAGAACACCCAGGCCAACCGCAGTCGCCCCAGGCCCCATCAGAAAGCGAACCCATCCCTTGGTCAGGCGCAAATTCCCGGTTTTCCTTAAACCCCTGCTTAGTTTCTTAAGCCCCTTGGCATCCGCCTCATTGACATAGGGCAGGAAGTCCGCGTCTGTAGCGCGGCCGCTCAAGGTGGACTCCAGCTGGGCTGCGTCCTGCTCGTTCTTTCCAACCTCTCCCTGAATGATGGAAAAGTATTCCTGTTCGGTCTTATTCAACACCTGCATGTGGTCACGAATGCGTTTGGCTCGGTCATCCCGCTGGTTCGGATCTTGGATTTCAGCCAGAAGCGCTTGGACAGTTTGGAATCTGGCCTGAAGCTGAGCCAGGTGGTCTTGGGTTTGCTCAAGCCTGCGCTCCAATTCCCTCAATTCCGCCCGCTGGCTCTTGTACGCTCTGGATTCGGGCCGCTTTTGGGCCAAAGCCTTTTGAGTGTTCTGAATCTCTGTTTGCAAACTCTTGACTTGCGCGGCGTGAGTTTGAATCTGCGCGTCCCAGCGCCCGGCCCACTCGTTCAGCCGGCCCAGATAGTCGTCATAGATTGCCTTCCCTTGGTCTGTGGTCTCGTCCACGTAGGCAATCCCGTCAGCCAGACGGCCCAGGTAGTACTCGTAGACTTCCGTCAATTCCCTGTCCATTTGGTTGAGGAGCCCGCGCTTCTTGCGCCAGATATCGTCGTTGAAGTGCTCATGCGGCATGCGGGCATCCCGAAGCTCATCTTCCAGCTCCGTAATCCGGCGTTTTTCATCAACGCTGGCCTGGCCCTTGCCCGCCTTCCGGCGCAGCTGCCTCAATTCCTTTTCCGCCCGGATGCGCGCCCTGTCCTGCTCCCAAAGATCCACAGTCAAGAACTGGGTCAATCTCCGGCTAAGGCGGCTGTATAGATTCTTCAGATCGTCCAGGTTTTTGCCGAAGTCCGATTGGGACACAGCCCAGCGATTGAAATCGGAATCTCTC
>JAFGIU010000019.1 GCA_016929445.1 Candidatus Omnitrophota bacterium | reverse complement strand
GCGCGCAATTCGGGACCGCGGCCGAGCTTGCCACTGCCGCCACTGCCTTGACAGTGTCCGGCGGCCTTGTGGAGGATGGCTGGGCTGCGCTGCAGTTTGCTATGGGCTATTCCTTCCGGCCCGGCGCTTCGGTCAATGTGATTTTGGTTACGGACGAAGACCGCGATGAGCTCAATAGCAATGGGTTGACCTATGACGGAGTCCGGGATCAGTTGGCGGCTGTAGGGGCCTTGCTCAATGTGGCCGTTAACCACGGTTTTGAGGACGTGAACGAGGATGAGGCATTGGGAGTGGACGCAGACGGGAATGCCTATGTTCCGGACGGTGCCGGCGGGTATGCCATCTCCACCGGTGGCGTGGCCACGACTCCCGGTGCGCTGGCCCCGACTGCCAAGGCGGATTACATTGATATGGCCTGGGAATTGGGCGGCGCGGCCTGGGATCTGAATATTCTCCGGGACGGGGGAGACTCGGCCCGGTCCTTTACCGCAGCATTTATCGACATCAAGGTCTCTGAGATTAGCGGAGGGGGCGGTGGCGGGCCCGTGATTCCGGAACCTGCGTCTCTGGGTCTCTTTGCTCTAGGCGCTTTGGGCTTCGGGATCCGAAGGAGAAAGAAGCAGTCCTCTAGGTGAGTTTGGATCTCTGCAGATTTGAGCGGCTTCATCGAAAGGTGAGGCCGCTTCTTTTTTTGGTTAGAATGGGATCAACGCGGAGGCATTGTTGAAAAAGCTAGGCTGTCTTGTGCTGTTTGTACTCATGGCGGGCGCGGGAAATGCGTCCGCGGCAGGGATTGACACCGCTGCCGTGGAGGCCGGTTGGGCCGGCCAACGCACTTCCTGGCGGGAAGTGGGCGAGACTCCGGTGATTTGGAGAGAGTTGCTCAGGGGAGACGGGGCCTTTGGCGGGGTGAGTTTTACAGCGCCTTTGGATCGCAAGAATGTCTGGGCCCTGGCAACGGACTTCACGCAGCTCAGCAAGCGATCGGGAAAGATCGACACGGTTTACATTACGGAGCAGGAAGGAAACCGGATGACCTTGCAGATGGTGGCCCATATCTTGTGGTACCGCCTTTCGCTGGAATTCGAAATCTTCTTGGAGCCGGAAGAAATTTTTCGCTTTCGCGTGACGAATGAGGGGGTCGGGGAATTTTACGGTTACTGTCGCTTCCAAGATGCGGCTGGCCCCACAGTGGGCACGGGCCGCACAGGGATTGACTTAGCCACTCACTACAAGCCCGGGGGTTTGGGGCAGCGGATGCTTCTCAAGCAGCTCATGATTTTGGAACGGATGGCTCTAATGCACGGGATCGAGAGCTTTCTCGATTCTTGCGAGGCACGGCGTGCCCGGATCCAGTGACAGCCCTTCCCATTATGCAGAGGCTACCTTGGGTGCGTACCGGGTTTACGCGGATCAAGCTAAGGCTTCCTGGGCTGCGCGCGTTCACCCTTCCCCATTCTTGAAGCACTTTGCCGCGCAGTTACCTGCAAAGGCCAGGGTTCTGGATTATGGCTGCGGCATCGGCATGGACCTGGATTGGCTGGCGCGGCAGGGGCTGCGGGTTCAGGGTGTGGACGGGGCCTCGGATTTTGTGGAAGAGGCGCGCCGGCGTTGTCCAAAGGCAAGGATTGTTTGCGCGCGTTTTGACCAGGCAAAATTGGAGGAAGCCTTCTGGGACGCTATTTGGTGTGCGGCCGCGTTGATTCATGTGCCGCCCGCAGAGTTTGTGCGCCAGCTGGCCAAGCTGCGGCAGGCCCTTAAGCCGGGAGGAATTTTGGGTTTGAGTCTCGCGTGGGGACGCAGTAAACGCTTTTTTAGCGAGGATTGGATTCCCGGGCGTTATTTCGCCTGCTACACTAAGTCCGAAGTCCGGAACTACTTCAAAGCTTGGGATCTTCGGGAAATCCGGGTTGTGTCGAATAAAGACCGCAAAGGCCGCTGGATACAGGTGCTGGCAATGTCTTCCCCGTGTCCGCCACATTTCGCACTGAGTTCGTCATTGCGAACATAGTGACGCAATCTTTGTTTCCCAAGGATCATTACGTCGCGCATCTGCTTAACCAGTACATGAACAACTGAGTCTATGAAACTCTATTTGCTGCGACATGGAGAAGCGTGTTCAGGGGGAGACGATGCCCACCGCCAACTGACTGGAAAAGGGCGTCGCCAGGCTCAGTGCGTGGCGAAGTTCCTGAAAGATACAGGCGCGCAGGTGGACTGCATATGGCATTCCAACCGCACCCGCGCGGTCCAGACTGCCGAACAAGTGCAGTCTGTCTTGGGCGCGCAGACCGAGCGTATGGAGCAGGAGGGCTTGGGCCCGGGTGATATGGCCATTTTGGCTGCCGGGCGCATCGAGAGTTTTTTCGTTGAGCAGGATGGGCGGAGCTTGCTCGTTGTGAGCCATCTTCCTTTTTTGCCTCAATTGGCCCGGGAGCTTCTGGGCGGAAAGGCCACTGTCGGGGTTGTGGACTTCCCGGAGGCGGGAATACTTTGCCTCAAAAAAGAGGGCTCAGAGAAATGGGATCTGGAATGGGTGACCAGTCCGGAATTGCTTTGGGAGGAATAACAGTAAGAACCGTCTTTTCCTTTGACGGAGTGAATGCGGGGCCTTATGATGCCCCTCTGACAATCAAATAGGTCGCACAGGTGCGCGCAAGAGCTTAATAGGGAACCCCGTGAAAACCGGGGGCGGTCCCGCCGCTGTAAACGGGGACAAACCCCACTATAACCACTTTCTGGCAGGAGGCTGCTGCCGAATCGTATAAAGACAAGGCGATTCCGCAGCAGTACATCAGGAGGGAAGGGGTGGGGGGAGGCAGATCCGTGAGTCAGAAGACCTGCCTGTGCATGGTGAGCTGCCCGCTCTCGGATCTAGAGCGGTAAACAGCTGTCGAGGCCCCTTAGGCGCAAGTCTCTCACACGCGCTCACGGGGCATCGCACGGGTGAAGATCAGGGTGCAACCCGCCGGCTTTTACGGCGGGTTTTTTTGTTTACGGCGCCACAAGTCGTCATGGCGAGCGAAGCGCGGCCATCTTTGTTGAGCAAAAGATCCCTTTGCTGCGCTCGGGATGACGAGAGGGACTTGCACCATCCCAATTATCAAAAGGAATAACCGAATGCCGAAGAAACTTAGCCTGCTCGTCCTGTTTGTGCTTACAGTCTCCCCCGCCTACGCAGGTCAATACGCGTATCTCGATGAAGACGCCTACCAACTCGAACCCCTCGTGGTTTCCGCCACGCGGACCCCGCAGGAAAGATCCAAATTGACGCGCGCAGTGTCTCTCATTACAGCAGAAGATATTGAAAAGATGCAGGTCCAGAGCGCCGTGGAAGTGCTCCGCAATGTGCCGGGTGTGTTTGTGAGGCGAACGGGTGGTATTGCCCGCACCACGTCCATTAGCCTCCGCGGCGCGGGCACGGATCAAACGCTCATTCTGCTTGATGGAATGGATGTGGGCAGCCCCACTTTGGGTGACGCGGATTTGGCTGCGCTGCCTGCGGAAATCATAGAAAGTGTGGAGGTGCTCCGCGGCTCTGCCAGTACTTTGTACGGCTCCAAGGCCATTGCCGGTGTGATCAGTATTCGCACCAAGCGCGGAGGCCCGGTGCGCACTGCCGCCAAACTGGAATATGGGACTCACAATACATCCAATGCCACAGTGGCCACCTACGGAGAGTTCGGGGCTGTGCGGTATGGACTGAGTTACGATCGTCTGGACAGCGATGGTTTGAGCGCCGGGGACGATGTTGAAGTGAACAACCTCTCTACGGCGGGATCCGTTGAGGTGATCAGAGGCACGGATATTGACTATACGTTCAATTATAACGACTCCAGGGTGGGGTCGGATGACGGGCCGTTCCTGCCGGATCCGAACGCTTACTTGGAGAGTGAAAAACTTGTAGCCAGCGCAGGAGTGGTGTCGCAGCCCTTGGAGGAGTTGGGTTGGACGGCAGAGTTACGAATCAGTCATAGCGGCGATGATTCTCTCTACGCGGATCCTCAAAACCCCGGTACGGCCGAACTTGATTTCAGTTCGATTGTGGAAACAGACCGGTATGGTTTCGACTTCATCAATCGTTTTGATTTTGGCCGCGCAGGATTTCTAACAGTCGGTTATGAATTCCGCTGGGACAAGGGCAAGACCGATATGTTCAATCGGGAGATCAAACGCAATGAGGGCTTTATCCACCATCAGTGGGATCCGTTGGAGAACTTGACTCTGGTCGCCGGGGTGCGGGAAGCCGATCATTCCACTTCCGGCAGGGAAACTCTACCCGAGGTCTCGGCGTCTTTACGCATCCCCGAAACAGGGACGCGAGCCAGGGTGAGTTATAGCGAAGGGTACCGTTCCCCGGATTTGAATGATCTGTATTGGCCCAACTTTGGAAATCCCAATTTGCGTCCGGAAAAGAGCAAGACGATGGAATTGGGCTTGGCTCAAGATTGGGAAAGGGGAAAGGCCGGGGCAGAACTGTCTCTGTTTCGAACAGATGTTGAAGACTTGATCCAGTTTGCTTTTGCGGGGGGTAATTTTCAAAGCACAAACGTCGACGACTCGGAGCTCCAGGGCATTGAGATCGAAGGTTTTTTTAAGCCTTTTCGCGGCTTGAGGCTTAGCGCAAACTACACCTATTTGGATGCACGCGAAAGGCCTTCAGATCGAGCCTTGGTACGAGTGCCGAAAAACCAAATCGGTTTCGGTTTGGACTATGAATTCTGGAACAAATGGCAGTTTAATTTAGACGGGACAGTTGTGGGCAGGCGGCTCTCTTCAAATCAAACGGATTGGAATAAGTCCTATTTCAAGCTGGATGGAGCCCTGACTTACCAGATGACGAAGAACTTCGACATCTACGGCCGGATTGATAACCTGTTGGACAAGGACTACGATGAGGTTTTGGGATATCCGGCGCCCGGCGCCATGTTTTTTATCGGCGGTAAAGGAAGAATCTAGTCAAATGACTCAAAAAGCCCCACGCGAAAACCCCATTAGCGGCAAAGCCGGACAAAAAGGCCTGCTCATCGTCTACACAGGCGAAGGCAAGGGCAAGTCGACTGCGGCCTTTGGCTTGGCTTTCCGCGCCCTGGGCCGTGACCTGCGGGTGGGCTGCGTGCAATTCATCAAAGGCCAGTGGAAAACCGGGGAGGAACAAATGGCCGCGCGCCTGCCCGAGCGCGTGGACTGGGTGTGCATGGGCGACGGCTTCACGTGGGAGACCCAGAATGAGGAACAGGACAGGGCCACCGCGCGCAAAGCCTGGGCCAAATGCCTGGAGATGCTCAAAGAGCCTGCGTACCAAGTATTGATCTTTGACGAGCTCAACTGTGTGCTGGACTTCGAATTCCTTCCCGTGCAGGAAGTGATTGAGGCTCTGCAAGAGCGTCCTGCCCAGACCCATGTGGTTGTCACCGGCCGCGGCGCGCCGCAGGCTCTGATCGAAGCCGCCGATGTGGTGACCGAGATGAAAGAGATCAAGCACCCCTACAAGCAGGGGTTTCTCGCCCAACCCGGGGTGGATTACTAATCCGTCCCGTCCTTGCGGGCGGAGCGAGGCAAACTCTGCCTGACACCCAAGACCCACCCCCGGACCGGAGTGAACTGAAGAAGAGGGGGATCTACTTGTCGCACTACGCGGGAGAAACGCTAATGAAAACTAAGACACCATTTACAAGATACTCGCTGAACTGGGCATTCTGTTGGGCGTGCGTATTCTTGACTTGCGGAGCGGTTCAGGCGCAAGCGGAGTGGCCCCATGTGGTCCCTTCCAAAGACGGCACACCGGTTTCTTACGAGATCTATGGCGCCGGAGAGCCGGCCCTTGTGTTTGTGCACGGTTGGAGCTGTGACTCGCGCTACTGGCGCGCCCAATTGCCCCGTTTTTCCCGGAACCACCGCGTTGTCTTGCTGGATCTTGCCGGCCATGGCCATTCGGGTTTAAGCCGTTCCAAGTACACCATGAAGGCTTTTGGTGAGGATGTTCAGGCGGTCATTGAGGCCACGGGCAGCCGGCACGTTATTCTGATAGGCCACTCCATGGGAGGTGTGGTCATTGCCGAAGCGGCCCGGCTCATGCCGGAGCGAGTGATTGGGTTAATCGGCATCGACACCCTTGAAAACATAGAATATCCGCTGACCCGGGAAGAACTCGATCAAATGCTCGCTCCTTTGAAAAAGGACTTTGGCCCCGGCGCGCGGGGATTTGTCGGGCAGATGCTCTCGGCTCAGACCGGTCCGCAGCTTCGCGAGTGGATTCTTTCGGATATGTCCGCTGCCCCGCCTGCCGTTGCTTTGAGCGCGATGAACGAAATGATGTCCATGTACATTCGCGGGGAAGTGGCGCTAATATTTGATGAAATCCGGATTCCTGTGATGACCGTGAATGGAGATCTGTGGCCCATTGACTATGAGGCAAACCGGAGGCATATGGCCTCATTCGATGCCGTGGTTCTGGAAGACGCCGATCATTTTTTGATGATGGCTCGTCCGGAAGAATTCAACAGTGCATTGGAGAACGTTATCCACAGGTTGGTAACAGTGGGGTCAGAGTAGAAAAGAGTTTCACAATGGACATCACGAAAATCCTATGTGATCCGTCTAAGCCCGGAGGTGTGCTATGAATGCTAAACTGATTGCGGGTCTTGTGTTAGCTTGCTTGGCGCTCATCTTCATATTTCAAAACACGGTTGTCGTTAAGATCGAGTTTTTGTTTTGGTCCCTGTCCATGTCCAGTTCCCTTTTGATGGTAGTACTTGTTTTAATTGGCGTAGTTATCGGGTGGCTGCTAAAGAGTTACATCTCTTTTAAGGGAAAATGACCATTAGACTGTATTCGTCTGTGCGTTCTCCCGCCGCGCAGAATTCCCGGTTAGGCATGACCCGTTTGGGCCTGCTCGTGGCTGTGCTGTGCGGGGTATTCCTGGGGTTGGGTGCTTTCACTTTCCACTATGGCGAAGGCCTTTCCTATTTGAGCAAAGACCCCAAGGCGTGCATGAACTGCCACATCATGCAGTCTCAATTCGATTCTTGGCAAAAAGCAAGCCACCATACAGTAGCCACGTGCGTTGACTGCCACCTGCCCCATGCGTTTATTCCCAAGTGGATGGCCAAGGCCGATAATGGATTTTGGCATTCCAAGGGTTTTACCCTCCAAGATTTTCATGAACCGATTTTTATCCGGGAGCGGAACCAAAAGGTGTTGTATGAGAATTGCCTTAGTTGCCATTTCGACATGGTGCATGATTTGTTGCTTAGCGCTAAGTCCGATGAGGATGCTCTGAATTGCGTGCATTGTCACCGGTCCGTGGGCCATGGGGAGACCGTGGGACTCGGGAAGTTTGAACCCGTCAATTCTGAAAAGATGAACCAGGTGGGAGAAAACGATGCGTACTAAAACCTTGGTAGCTTATGGTGCGGTCATTGCGGGCGTGGCTTTAGCCAGCGCTTTGGTCACGGCCCTGCTGATGAATATTGCCGAACGCAAGAACGAGGCCAAGAACCCCTACGTGCGCCTGGTAGATGTGGGCGAGGACGATACGGATCCGGCCCAGTGGGGCGTGAATTGGCCCAAGCAGTACGAATCCTATCTGTTGACGGCTCAAGCGACCCGCACCCGTTTCGGCGGGCACGGCGGCAGCGAGGCCCTGCCTGAGGAGAAGATCGAGCGGGATCCCTGGTTGAAACGAATGTTTAATGGCTATGCTTTTTCCATCGATTACCGGGACCGTCGAGGGCACGCGTATATGCTGGAAGACCAGGAAAAGACCCAGCGGCAGACCAAGCCTCAGTCCGGTTCCTGTTTGCACTGTCATGCGTCGGTCATGCCTCTGTATCGAGCTTTGGGCAATGGGGATGCCATGGCAGGTTTTGAAAAGACATACAAGATGTCCTACAAGGAACTCAATGCCATGCTGCATGAGAGCGGGCACGGCCATCCGGTCTCATGTGTGGATTGCCACGATCCGGAGACCATGAAGCTGCGCGTCACGCGTCCCGGATTTATTAACGGGATCAAGGCATTGGCTGAATCCGATGCCCCTGTGCCGCAGATGCCCTCGATCGAACGCTGGCGTGAGACGGACAGGGAAGAGCCTTATGACCCGAACTCAATGGCTTCGCGCACGGAAATGCGCTCCTTTGCCTGCGCTCAGTGCCATGTGGAATACTATTGTTCCAGCGCCATGCCTTTAGAGTTTCCGTGGAGCAAGGGTTTGCGTGTCGAAGAGACCGAAGCGCACTGGGATGAAACCACTTTGCCCAATGGCGAGCAATTTTACGACTATAAGCACGCGGAGAGCGGCGCGCGGATTCTGAAGGCGCAGCACCCGGAATTTGAAATGTGGTCCCAGGGGATTCACTCCCGGGCGGGTGTGGCCTGTGCGGATTGCCATATGCCCTACCAACGCGACGGCGCCACCAAGGTTTCCGACCACTGGGTGCGGAGCCCTCTGCTTAATGTGAATCGCGCTTGCCAGACTTGCCATCATGTGGACGAAGAAGAGCTGCTTTCGCGTGTGGATGCGATTCAGGACCGCAACTTTCACTTGCTGCAGCGCGCCGGGGCGGCTCTGATGGATCAGCTCGATGCGATCCAGGCTGCCAAGGAGGCAGGGGCTACGGAGGCGCAGTTGCAGGAGTCCCTTGAGCTTCAACGCAAGGCGCAGTGGCGGCTGGACTTCGTGGCTGCGGAAAACTCGATGGGATTTCATGCTCCCCAGGAAGCGGCGCGCATTTTGGGTGAAGCGGCGGACTACGCCCGGCAGGGCCAGGTTGCCGCAATGAAGGCAAATGAGGCGGTAAATGAAGATGAATTGGTGGAGAATGAAACGAACCCGGTCCGGGGGGGCTTGACAGGTTCCCGGTAATTCGTATAATTTTCGATTTTAGAGGGGAGCAATGGTAGACTGATCCGATGATTTCCATCAAATCTCTCACAATGCGCTACGGAAATTTCACGGCCCTGGATCGCGTGTCTTTTGAAGCCAAGCCCGGGGAAATCGTGGGCCTGCTGGGGCCCAACGGGGCGGGCAAGACCACGCTCATGCGCGCTCTCACCACCTATCTTTATCCCACAGAAGGCACGGCCGAGGTCTGCAACCACGATGTGGTGCGAAATCCCATGGGCGTGCGCCAGAGCGTGGGCTATTTGCCTGAGACAGCTCCGCTTTATATGGATATGCAGGTGGACGATTACCTGAGTTTTGTGGGGCGCTCCCGGGGGCTTTCCAAGTTCCAACTGGGCGACCGCCTGAGCTGGCTCAAAACCGCCTGCGGGCTCAAACCCGTGTGGAAGCATGCATGCTACGAGATCTCCAAGGGTTACCGCCAGCGCGTGGGTTTGGCCCAGGCCCTGATCCACGATCCGGCGGT
>JAFGIU010000018.1 GCA_016929445.1 Candidatus Omnitrophota bacterium | reverse complement strand
GCGCCGAAGCCAAATCCCGGGCCGAAGCATCCAATCGAGCCCCGGCCGTCCAACTGCCGAAAAAGGGAATGGCCATCCCCATGAGTATCGCCGCAATGGCCAAAGACACGACAACCTCGGTGAGGCTGAATCCCTGGCACCCGTTCATCCGCTGCCTCTGAAGAGGCTTACCAGTTGACCAGATCGTCCGCACTCCCGGCCTCCCTGTCGAGGCCCTTTGACCGCAGATCAAAATAGTGCTGGTGGTCGTGATCCGCTCCCCCGGGCGCGCTGTACTCGATGGGTTCCCCCCAGGAATCAATCAAGACCCCGCCCTCCAGGTCATCCTGCTTAAAGCGCATGTACGGGCCATCCCATCCCCGCGCCCCGGAGGGCCCCTGCAGCTCAGTAATCAGCTGGGCCATGCCGCTCTCAGGATACTTGCCCGTATCGCTTTCATACATGGCAATGGCAGTCTCCAGTGTGGCAATTAAGGATTTGGCCTTGGTCACGGCCGCGCGGCGGCGGGCACTCATGGCCGCGGCTGAAACCATCCCGGCCAACATTGTGATAATCGCGACAACGACCAGTAATTCTACGAGAGTAAAGGCGTGTCGATTTTTTCGGCGGTTTCTCATGGCGTAACTCCTAAAGGACTGCTGTCAAATACTGTCATTCCCGCGCAAGCGGGAATCTCCTTTTTGGGCTGAATTGCTCATGTTCCGGTTGACCGGGTGTCAGGCACCACTTGTGCCCTTCGAGACGCCGCTGCGCGGCTCCTCAGGGTGGGCGCCTATACGGACTGCGGTGGACACCCAATGCGGACTTAAGTTTGAGTTGCCCGCAGTACCTCGTCCACGGTGGTAATGCCTTCGTAAACACAACGCAACCCGTCGTCGCGCAGGCTGACCACACCCTGGGCCTTGGCCAGACTCCGGAGTTCGCCGGTACTGCAGCCCGTGGCAACCGCACTCCGCAGTTCTTCGTTCAGTTCCAAGAGTTCGAAAATTCCCACACGGCCCCGGTAACCGGTCTGATCACAGGATTCACAACCCGCACCTTCGTACCAGACTTTGCCCTCCAGATCTTGAGGCATCAGGCCCAGCAGCTGCATGCGCCGTCCGTCAGGTTCCACCTTTTGGCGGCACTCGGAACAAATCATGCGCACCAGGCGCTGGGCCACAATTCCCTGCAAGACCGAGGTGAGCAAATAGGGCTCAACCCCCATATCCACCAGGCGGGTAATGGTCGAGGGCGCATCATTGGTGTGCAGAGTGCTCAGGACCAGGTGACCCGTAAGAGCGGCCTGAACCGCGATCTGCGCGGTTTCCTCATCACGGATTTCTCCCACCATGATAATGTCCGGATCGTGCCGGAGAATATGCCTCAACACGCGCGCAAAATGCAATTCGATTTTCGGATTCACCGGGATCTGCACGACCCCGCGCATTTGGTATTCAACCGGATCCTCGGTGGTGATAATTTTTGTTCCGGGCTTGTTCAAAAGCTTAAGGCACGCGTAGAGCGTAGTCGTCTTTCCGCTCCCCGTCGGCCCCGTCACAAGAACCATCCCATTCGGCAAACTCGCCAGCTGATGAATGCGCTCCTGCAATAGCTTGGGCATGCCTGTGTCCATCAAATTCAACTGCACGGAACCGCGATCCAAAACCCTCATCACCACACTCTCGCCCGCCAGGGTCGGCAAGGTGGAAACACGCAAGTCAACAGAACGGTCCTGGATGGTGGTCATGATGCGCCCGTCCTGGGGGATGCGATTCTCCGCCACATCCAAACCCGCCATCACCTTGACTCTGGAGCTGATGACCGGAGCCAGGCTCAAGGGCGCCGTAGCGATTTGATGGCAAAATCCGTCAATCCTCAAACGAATCCGGAAGCTGGTTTCAAAAGGCTCGAGGTGAATGTCCGAAGCCCGCTGCTTCACGGCCTCAAGCATGACAGCGTCCAAAAGCTGGACCACGTGCAAGCCTGCCCCCGCCCCGCCGGCAGCTTCGGACTCCTTGAGGCCTCCCTTTTCCGCCGCTTTGGTAGCCTCACCCAAAAGCGCCCCCAGATTGGCCTCTTCCGCTCCGTAAAGATCGCCCAGAGCCTTTTGGATCTGGCGCGGAGAACAGGCCACCGGCACCACAGGGCGGCCGCAGACAAAACGCAAATCGTCCAGGATGGAGAGCTGATCCGGCTCTGCCATGCCGACGACAATGGCCACACCGGAGATGCGCAAGGGCACAACGCGGTACATGCGCGCTGCAGACACAGGCATAGATTTCACAGCCTCCGGATCCGGCTGTTCTTCGTTGAGGTCCACCGCCTCCACGCGTGAACGCCGCGCCACCGCGCTGACAAGCTTGTCCTCGGGCACCAGCCCCAGCTCCAACACTGCCTCCACCACTGAGGACCCGGTTTGTGTCTGCGCCTCTTGCACTCGCTGAAGCCCGGGACGGTCCAACAGACCTTCCTTCAAGAGGAACTCCAGCAAATCTTCTTTGCGCGCAGACTCTTTAGCCACTCCAATCTCCTGCATTGTTGCCTTGTGTGACACGCACCACTTCCTCAAGGGTGGTCTTGCCCTCCAAAGCCTTGAACATCCCATCCGCACGCATGTCCTTGAGCTTGCCCCCGAAAGCCCTCTTCCGGTACTCCATGCGTCCGGCTTTCTTGACAACCAACTCCCGCATGGGCTCATCCATCACCAGGAGTTCAAAAATCCCGATCCGGCCCAGATAGCCCGTGTCAAAACAAGATTCGCAACCTTTTGCTTTCCAGAGCTGCGTCTCATGCGGAGCGCTGCCCAGCGCCTCTTCCAGCAAAGCCCTCTCAGCCAGGCTCGGATCCTTTGGCTCGCGGCACTCCGGGCAAAGGGAGCGCACCAAACGCTGAGCCACCACTCCTTGGACCGTGGCTGCGACCAAATAAGAAGGAACTCCCATGTCCACCAAGCGCGTCACAGCCCCGGGCGCATCATTCGTGTGCAAGGTGCTGAGCACCAGATGCCCGGTCAGCGCCGCCTGTATGGAGATCTGCGCCGTCTCCGAGTCACGGATTTCCCCCACCATGATAACGTCAGGCGCCTGGCGCAGCATGGAACGCAGGCCCTGGGCAAAACCCAAGCCCACTGTATTGCGCACCTGAACTTGATTGATTCCTTCAATCTGGTACTCCACCGGATCCTCGACCGTGATTAACTTCTTTTTAGGAGTATTGAGACGCTGCAAGGCCGCATAAAGCGTGGTGGTTTTCCCGCCCCCCGTCGGCCCTGTGACCAGGAGCATGCCGTAGGGCCGGTCCAAAACCTGCTCAAAGGCATCCAGCTCAGCCTTGCGCATACACAGTTCGGACAAGTCCTTGACAACACGGGTGGGCTCCAAGAGCCGCAACACCATGCACTCGCCATGCAAACCCGGCAAAGTGGAAACCCGCATATCCAGACTCTTCTGCGCAATCCGGTAGGCGACGCGCCCATCCTGAGGCAAACGCTTCTCCGCAATATCCATCGAAGCCATGATTTTGAAACGCCCGCTGATCGGGCCGTGCAAACGCTTTGGCGCATTGAGCACCTCTTGCAAGACTCCGTCCACGCGATAACGGATTCGCACCGCGTCATCCAGGGCTTCCAAATGGATATCACTTGCCCGGCGTTCGAGCGCATCTTCGACCAAGGAGTTGACCAGTTGGATTACCGGGCCCTCCTCGCCTTCATTTGCACTCTCGATCGCTCTCTTGAGGATGGACCCCTTGGCGAATGAGGCAGACTGTTCTTGCGGAGCTCTGGCAGAGGGCGCGATCGGCGCAGCGTCCGCAGCCGCATGCAGACTGCCCTCGGGATAGAGGTGTTTTAGAGCCTTATCCAAATCCGCGGTTGAAGAAAAGACCATCTTGACGGCTGACCCCGCCACTTCGCTGTAGGTCGCACCCGCCATCACGTTAAAGAGACGGTCTGTCGCAAGAACCAGCATGTCGCCTTTGGTCGCAACCGGCACCACGCGCTGCTCATAGGCATAGGCAGATTCCATGCGCTTGGCCAAACTCAGATCAAGGTCTTGGATATGCAAACGGGTGGGAGGCAGGTCGAGCTGTGAAGCCAGGGATTGCTCCACCGACTCGTCCTTGATGTAACCCAACTGTTGGAGGACTTGGGAAAGCCGCTGATTGGAGCGGGCCTGAATGCGCACCGCTTCATTGAGCTGCTCCGCCCGCATGAGGCCGAGGCTTTCCAGGAGCTGAATGATACGATCTGGAAGTTCCAATATTATCTTCCGAGGCTATCGGAGAAAAATGATGCAGAGCAAGGCCAGGATTAGAACAACGGAGACCAGATAAAAGTCATTGAAGTAGACCAAATCCAGCACGCGATCCAAGAGCGTCGATTGGTTTGGCTGTGCTTCGGAATCCTCAGAGCCAAAAACATCCGAATCCACAGCACCCTCCTCAGAAGTCTCCCCTTGCGGCTCCGACGGCTCCTTCAAAGCCTCCACCTGGTCACGACGAAAGCGCAGAAAAGTCCCGCCAATCTGATAAGCAGGCAACTTCCCTTCTTCAACCATGGCCCGAAGCTGCGCAACACCAATCTCCAAAAGCGCCGCCGCTTCCTCTTCGGTTAGGAGTTTGCCATCCCCCTCAGTCCAGGCGCTACCATCCATGAGTTGATCTCGCTCTATCTGTTGCACTCAAAATCCCTTTTCAACTGACGAAATACAGGCTAAGACTTAACCTTCTCACTAGAGACCCACGCATCCACCTTAGTCTTGTCGAAAAGCCAAATGCCGTTTTCCTGCTTGCCAGGGACCCGTTTCTCTTCGGCCCACTTTGCAACGGTAGACACATCAACCTCTAAATACTCGGCCACTTCCTCAATGGACATTGTGGGATCCGGGGCCCAGCGCTGCCCGGCCTCGGTGAGCATGTGACACTCACCTTGAAAGATGGCCCCTTTTTGAACAGTCAAGTTCGGCGACTTGATAATCCCCACGACAACAGCAGGAGGAATGAGCTGCAAATGACGCCGGGCGGTCACATCTCCAACGACCCTGCCGGCAATGGTAATGTCCTCGCCCACTATATCCGCACGCACATCGGCTCGCTCCCCCACAGTAAGACTCCCTCGCGTATCCAAGTCCCCCTGAAACTTTCCGTTGATACGGAGATTTACCGGATCCTTGAATATCATCTTGCCTTCGATACTGGCATCCACATCAAGGATCTTCTCTTCAGGCTCGCTATGGGTCTCCCGCCTTTTCATGCGTCCCTCCTAATTGCCTAAGTCGTTGCCGAAAGAACCTATTTCCCATCCAGTGGTGATTATACAACAGCTCCGGTCCTGCTGCGCCAAGCTTTAGATAGAACCGGGCTCCAGGCCAAAAAACGGCATCCGAGGATCAGGGCTCATGTCCAGACCCGCGCCCTTGCCGGAGCGATAGAGCGCATACCCCAGGCCGGCTATCATGGCTGCATTGTCGATACAGTAGCGGCGTTCGGACACAAAAAGCTGAAGCCCGTGTTCCGCAGCGGCTGCATCCAGACACTCCCTCAAACGTCCGTTGGCTGCAACCCCTCCGCCCACAAGCAGAGTCCGGACCCGCGCCCGCTCGCAAGCTTCCAAGGTTTGGGATATCAAAGTCTGAACCACAACCTCCTGAAAGCTCGCGCAGAGATCCGCCCGGTCTTGGTTTGCGATTTTCCGCCGGAGCTCCGGGTCCGCTCTCCCCGGCCCAAGGGGAATCCCCCAGCGATCACGCAGTTCATAGAGTACTGCCGTCTTGAGCCCGCTAAAACTAAAATCCAAGGGACGGCCCCTCACCCGCGCCCTGGGAAAGGCATAGGCCGATGCATTGCCCTCAGCAGCACAGGCCTCCACCGCAGGCCCGCCCGGATATCCGAGACCTAAAGCCTGGGCTACCTTGTCAAAGGCCTCACCCGCTGCATCGTCCCGGGTCTGCCCCAGAATCCGCGCTTCGGCCGGGTTATTCATTAGCAGCAAACAAGTATGCCCCCCGGAAACCAATAAGCCAACAGCTGGGAAAAATCGCGAAGGGTCTTTGGAACCTAAACAAGGCGCATACAGATGCGCCTGGAGATGTTGCACGCCAATCAGCGGAATTCCCAAACCCAAGGCCAGGCCTTTGCTCAAGGAAACTCCCACCATCAAGGCGCCCACGAGCCCCGGGCCCTGGGTCACCGCAATAAGGCCGATCTCCTGGAGCGGGACCCCGGCATCACGCAAGGCTCTGCGCAGTACCGGCCGGATCCACTTTAGATGGCAACGGGAAGCGAGCTCGGGAACCACACCCCCGAACTCAGACTGCAAATCCGTGCTCGCGGCAACAACGCTGGAACGGACCCAACGGCCATCCTCCACCACAGCAGCGGCCGTCTCGTCACAAGAAGTCTCAATCCCCAAAACAATCATGGCTTTAAACCAGGACCCCGGCCCGGGCTAGAAAGGGCTATTCCGCATTCTGGCCAAAGGACTTATACACTCGAATTCCCTGGAGAATATCCACAGCCCGCGCCAACTGGGTATCCCGGGCCAGTTCCTTGGCAGTAGCCTCTTCGTCCCAGGCATACTCCTCCGCTTCCGGCGGCTCTATCCCTTCTTCAATAACGATCTCCTCAAAAACCTTCTGGCCCTCGGAAGGAGTTTCCTCCTCCGTTGCCTCTTCCGGAGGAGGCGTCATCTCGACCACAATATCCGGATGAATCCCTTCTCCGTGAATACACACACCCGAAGGGGTGTAGTACTTGCTGGTCGTCAAGCGTAAGGCCGAACCGTCCCTCAAGGGGATAATTGTCTGAACCGAACCCTTCCCGAAGCTCTTGGTTCCCACAACCAGACCGCGCTTATTATCTTGGATCGCGCCCGCAACAATTTCAGAACCGCTGGCACTCCCCTCATTGACCATAACCACCACCGGCCATCGGTATTTTCTGCCGCGTCCGCGCGCGCGAAATTCCATATCTTGATTCGCACGCCGGCCGTCGGTCGACACAATGAGCTGATTCTTCTCCAAAAACTGTTCGGAGACTTCCACGGCCACGTCCAACAAACCGCCCGGGTTGTTGCGCAGATCAAGTATCAGACTGTCCGCGCCCCTCTCAGTCAATGTGGCGAGGGCCGCTTCCAAATCCTCCGAGGTCTTTTCCTGGAACTCATTGATGCGCACATAACCAATATTCTTGGTCAGCATATGCGGCTCACGGATACTCTCAATCTTGACAATGTCGCGCACGATCGTGAAATCCAGGAGTTCGGATTCTCCTTCGCGAAGCACGGTGAGTTTCACCTTCGAGCCCGGTTTGCCGCGCAATTTTTTGACCGCATCAAGGAGCGTGATGTCGCGGGTGATCTCATCCTCGATTTTGACAATCCGGTCGCCGGCTTTAAGGCCCGCCTCGTAGGCGGGCGTGCCGTAAATAGGACTGATAATCGTCAACAGGCTGTCGCGAATCGAAATCTCGATTCCCAACCCCCCGAAGGCCCCTTCCGTCTCTACCTTGATTTCTTTGTAGGTTTCGGGATCCATGAACTGGCTGTGCGAGTCCAGTGAGGAGAGCATCCCCTTTAACGCGCCGTAGATGAGATCCTTGGCCGTGATTTCATCCACATAGTCCTGTTCGATCGTGCTCAAGGCATCGGCAAAGAGTTCGATCTCCTGATAGAAATTATCGTCATCCCGAACCCGGGGTCCGAACCCCAGGCCGTCTTGAACTAAGAGAACCGTCACACCCAACACCATTCCCACGACGGTAATCACTTTACGCATAAGGCCTCCTCTCAAGACTTACCCGTCCAACTTGTTTTTTAAGATCTGAGTAATGATCTGCGGGTTTCCCCTACCCTGCGTCATTTTCATCACCTGCCCCACGAAAAATCCGGCAGCCTTCTTGTTCCCGGACTTGAAATCTTCCACGGCCTTTGGGTTCTCTTCTATTGCCTTGGCAACTGCCTCTTCCAAGGCGCTCTGATCCGAAACCTGGCTCAGGCCTTTTTCTTCCACAATCCTATCCGGGTCGCCGCCCTTTTCAACCATCTGTGCGTATACTTCTTTGGCGACCTTGCCGTTAACACTCCCATCCTCCCACATTTGGAGGAGTCTGCCCAATTGCGCGGGGCTGACTTTAAATTCCGAAAGCTCCAGGTGCTTGAAATTGAGGAGCCCAAGCATCTCGGTACTCACCCAATTACACACCTTCTTGGGCTGCGCAAAAATTTTCACCGTTTCCTCAAAATAGTCCGCAAGCTGCCGCTCCTGCGTGAGCACACCGGCATCGTAGTCATTGAGCTGGTAGTCGCGCACAAAACGCTCGCGCCGGTCATAGGGCAACTCCGGCAAGGTCTGCCGGGTTTCCTCAATATAGCTGTTTTCGAGAATCACGGGCGGCAGATCCGGATCAGGCATATACCGGTAATCATGCGCTTCTTCCTTGGTGCGCATCGTGCGCGTCACATTGCGATCCGCGTCCCAAAGCAGCGTCTCCTGAATGATTAGCTGTCCGGAGCGCAAAGCCTGGGCCTGGCGCTGCGCCTCGTACTCCAAAGAAGCCCGCACCCCTTTAAAGGAGTTCAGGTTCTTGATCTCGGTTTTCGTTCCCAGAGTTTCACTCCCCCTGGGTCTCAAAGAAATATTAGCATCACAGCGCAAGCTGCCTTCTTCCATATTGCAGTCGGATACATTCAGGTAACTGACAATGCTCTTGAGCGCCTGCAGGTATGCATAGGCCTCCTCGGGCGAACGCATATCCGGTTCACTCACAATCTCGATAAGCGGAGTGCCCGCCCGGTTATAGTCCACCAAACTTCCTTTGCCCTTTTCGCTGTGCACAAGCTTTCCGGCGTCCTCTTCCATGTGCACACGCGTCACGCCAATGCGCCGCCTGCCTTCCCCTGCAGAGATCTCAACCCAACCGTGCTGGGCCAAAGGCTGGTCATACTGTGAAATCTGATACCCCTTAGGCAAGTCCGGATAAAAATAGTGTTTGCGGTCAAATTTGATGAAGGAGCCGATCTTGCAATTCAGAGCGAGCGCAACCTTTAAAGAAGAATGCAACGCCTCGCGATTGAGTACAGGCAGTGAACCGGGCAACCCCAGGCTCACGACACACACGCGATGATTGGGTTCTTCTCCAAAAGAAGTCGCACAGGCCGTGAAGAGTTTGCTCCGGGTCGAGAGCTGCACATGGACCTCCAGTCCGATCACAATTTCGAATTCCGGACCTACGAGAGATCCGGCTGTTTGCTGCTCCACTCGCAACTCCGTTCGTAAGCATCGCCGACTCTAAAAAGAATTTCCTCACCAAACGCAGGGGCCAAAAGTTGCAGACCCACAGGCAATCCCTGGGCATCAAACCCACACGGAATGGAAATTGCCGGGACCCCGGAGAGATTCGCCGGAATCGTGAACACGTCGGACAAATACATGGAGAGAGGGTCTTTGGTGCGCTCTCCGAACTTAAAGGCCACAGTCGGTGAAGTGGGCGTGGCCACACAGTCGCAGAGCTTGAAGGCCTCTTCAAAGTCTTTCCGGATCAGGGTACGCACCTTCTGGGCTTTGAGATAGTACTGATCATAATACCCCGTGCTCAGGGCGTAGGTGCCGAGCAGGATTCGCCGCTTAGCTTCGGCCCCAAATCCCTGCGCGCGGGTGGACTCGTACATATCCAGGAGATTCTTCGGCGGACCTCCGTCCTGCCCCACACGCAGGCCGTACTGCACCCCGTCAAAACGGGCAAGATTGGAGCTGGCCTCTGCAGGAGCCGTCAAATAATACGTGCTCACCGCGTAGCGGGTGTGCGGCAAGGTGATTTCCACAATTTCTGCCCCCAAACTTCGAAGTTGTTCCAAGGATTCCCGCACACGCGCCTCTACCTCCGGGTTCAAACCCTCGGAAAAATACTCGGCAGGAATCCCGATGCGCAATCCCTCCACACCCTGGCCCAAAGCCTTCAAATAATCAGGCACCCCTTGGTTCACCGAGGTCGAATCCGCGGGATCATGACCGGCAATCACCTGCAAGGCCAAGGCTGAATCTCCCACCGTGCGCGAAAACGGCCCGATCTGATCCATGCTGGAGGAAAAAGCAATCAATCCGGATCGAGACACCCTTCCATAAGTGGGCTTGAGTCCCACGACTCCGCAAAAAGACGCGGGTTGCCGGATCGAGCCCCCGGTATCCGATCCCAGAGCAATGGGCACAGCCCCCTCGCTCACACTCGCGGCAGACCCGCCGCTCGAGCCGCCGGGCACAGCTCCCAAGTCCCAAGGATTGGCCGTAGACCCCAGAGCGGAGGTTTCCGTGGAACTGCCGAACGCGAACTCATCCATGTTGGTCTGGCCCATGAGCACAGCCCCCTCTTCCAGGAGCCGGCGCACCACAAAAGCGCTGTAAGGAGGACGGAAACCTTCGAGAATGCGCGAGGCACAGGTTGTCTCATTCCCCTCCCAGCACAGATTATCTTTCAGGGCCACAGGGACACCCCAGAGCAATCCTTTGGGGCCGGTGGATTCCAGTTCCGCCGCACGCCGGCGCGCCGCGTCTGCGTACACGCGCAAAAACGCCCCCACCCGGCTGTCCACAGACTGGATGCGGGCCAGAACCCCTTCCACGACTTCTGTGGGCCGGAGATCTCCTTTGGCCAGAGCATCCCGCAGTTCTAAGCCACTTTGAAAGGTGGGCATCTTCTAGGCTTCTTCGATTACGGTAGGCACTTGAAAACTTGTTCCAGAGCGCTTGGGCGCTGAGGCCAACGCAGCCTCCGGATCCAGAGAAGCCTGGATCTCGTCCGGACGAAACACATTATGGACCGGCAAAACGTGAAAGGTGGGCTCCACATCTGCCGTATCCACTCCATCAAGTTCCCCCACATAGCCGACAATTTTGTCGAGCTGCGTGGTCATTTCGTGAATTTCTTCAGGGGTGAGCCGGATGCGGGCCAGTCTTGCGACGTGTTGAACCTGACTTTCTTCAAGAGGCATCGTAACTCCTTTAGTGCCTTCACAATATCAAGCGTTTGCAGGCCCTGTCAATCGTGCGGGCCAGCCGGATGAAATCCTCCAGACTCAAAACCTCGGGACGGGCATTGGGATCGATCTGCGCCCTTTCCAATTCCTCCTGCCACACAGAGCGCGTCCACTGAGGTTCGGGCACTGCCTGCAAGGAGCTCAACAATTTCTTCCGCCTCTGCGCAAACGAGCGCCGCACCAGCTCGGTCCACAGAGGAAGCAGTTCATTTTCCACCAGCGGTTGGGTCCGGAGTTTGAGCCTCAAGAAAACGGACTCCACCTCAGGTTTTGGGTAGAAGACCCCCGGCGAAAGCCGGTGCAAGACCTCGACCTCGGCAAAACACTGGATCATATAAGAGGAGGCTGCAAGCTCTTTGCCCCCGGGCCCCGCGGCCCAGCGCACAGCCACTTCTTTCTGCACGGTCAAGTGCACCTCAGAGTAATGGCAACGGTCCCGGATCAGTTGATCCACAAGAGGTCCGGTCACACAATAGGGCACGTTTCCGAACACACGAACAGGCCCGGGCTCTTCTCCAAAATTCCGGACCAGGGCCTGAGCGTCCTGACGCAGGAAGTCCCCGGTGACCAGATGAAGATTCGGGTGCGCGCCCAAGCGTTCCTCCAGAGCCTTGGCCAAGCGGTAATCCTTTTCCACAGCCACCACCCGCGCCCCGGTCTCCAAAAGGAGTTCCGTAATCGACCCCAGACCCGGACCGATTTCCAGGACACGATCCCCCTCCGCGTACCGGCAATAACGCAACAGGGCCTGCGCCGCATTGGCATCGATAAAAAAGTTTTGCCCCATTCGCCGGCTTGGACGCACGCGGTACCGGCTGAGGAGCTGTTTGACTCCGGATTGAGTCAGCATGCGCGTTTGCGGGCCCGGCGGCGGCCGGCCCAATCTGCAGCCGTACAAATAGCCTGCATGGTGGAGTGAGGATCGGCCTTTCCTTTGCCGGCAATATCAAAGGCAGTGCCATGGGCCGGAGAAGTACGCACAAAAGGCAAACCAAAAGTGCAGTTCACGGAGACTTGCCGGAAAACCATCTTGAGAGGCGTCAAACCTTGGTCATGATACATGCAGACCACGGCATCGTACTTGCCTTGGTACACATCCGGAAAAATTCCGTCTGAGGGAAAGGGACCGTGCACATCCAATCCTTCTTCCTTCAGGCACCGGACTGCGGGAGCCACAAGATCTCTGTCTTCGGTTCCCAACAAGCCCCCCTCGCCCGCATGGGGATTCAGACCGCACACTGCAATGCGCCGGCGGCGCAAACCAAAAGCCTCTTTCAAATCCGCCGCAGCAATGCGAACCATCCGCACAATGCGTTCTTTTGAAATCAAGCCCGGGACTTCCCGCAGAGGAACATGCTCCGTCACCAAAATGACACGCACGGTTCCACCTGCCAAAACCATAACCGGCAGATCAACACCCAAGGCCCGCGCCAGATAACCGGTGTGCCCGGAAAAGGAAACTCCCGAAAGATTCACAGCCTCCTTGCAAAGGGGGGCGGTCACCAGAGCATCAATTTCTCCGGACTTCCAAAGTTCCAGGGCGCGGTCGAGATATTGCAGAGAAGCCTGACCGCACTTAGCTTCCATCCGGCCCATCTGAACGGGGCTTTCCACATTTTGGAGATCCTCAAACGGGTGAGGCGGCACCGCGATTCTCAGGCGCCGGCAAGCGCGCTTCCATACCTCGGCATCCCCGATAATCCGGAACTCCGCCGCTCCGGAAACAGCCGGGTCCGATAAAGAACGGGCCACGACTTCCGGCCCCACTCCTGCGGGATCCCCGAGTGTAATGCCGATCCGGACAGGACCGGAGCGCCTGGGCATCAGCCTTCCTCAGCAGCGGAAGCACGGATATCCACATACGCTTCGCTCTTGAGCTTGTTCAACCACGTTTCCAGCTCTACGCGGAATTGTTCTTCAAAAAGATGATCACGGATTTGCGGGGTTGCCTGGTCCAGGGTCACAATCCGGCCGTCCCGGCGCTCTTCCAGAAAGGTAATGACCCACTTGCCCTCCATTTCTATGAGCCCGGAATATTCCCCCGGAGTCAAGGACGCAGAGCCTTCGCGGATCTCCCTCCTTAGGGTCGTGGGATCCACCCATCCCAAATCCCCTCCCTCTTCGACCTTCGGTCCCTGGCTGTATTCCCTGGCCAGAGAGGCAAAGTCCTCGCCTTGTTCCAAAAGCTTATGGATCTCCTTTGCAACAAGAAGCGTTTGTTCGGAATCCCGTTCCGCAGTCGGCCCCAACACAAGCATACGCATATGCCACTCGCCCGAGGTGCGAAAACTTTCCTTGTTATCCTCATAATACTGGTTGATTTGGGCGGGGGATACGCGGACCTGCCCCACCACAACCTGCTCCACAAGCTGCTTGCGGCGCATGGCGTCGATGATCTGCATGCGCAGCTCTTTTTCGGTGATCCCCTCGCGCTCGATCGCCAGCTCAAATTGTTCCGGAGAGCCAAAGGATTTTTTTGCTTCCTCGACTTTGGCGTCCACCTTGTCTTCTGCGGGTTCTATCCCCAAACGTTTGGCTTCTCCCGTGAGCAGTTTGTCATCAATCAGATTCTTGATCACCCGCTCGCGCGCTATTTCAAACTCGCGCTCAAGATGCTCTGAGGGAACCTGCGCTTTGAGCTGTTCATAGACGGGTACGAGAATTCTCTGAACCTCCCGTTCGGTAATGATCTCGTCGTTAACCACCGCCACAATGCGGTCCAGAGTCGCTGCCTGCGCAAGTCCGGACCCCAAAACCAACAACCCAAGCCATAATCCAAGAAGTTTTCGCATGATCAAGTATCTCCCGCCTTATTGTCCTTTAGCTTGTGCACAACCGCTCTCAACAACCGACAGTATAAATCAAAACCCAAGGCTTCGACGTGCCCGCTCTGCTCTGTGCCCAGTAGATTTCCCACACCCCGGATTTGCATGTCTTCCATGGCAATTTTGAACCCCGCCCCCAAATCCGTGTGTTCCTGGATCGCATCGAGCCGGCGCTGGGAATCTGCGGTCAATACCGCCCCCCGGGGAATCAAAAAATAAGCATAGGCCTGGCGGTCAAAGCGCCCTACACGCCCGCGCAATTGGTAGAGATCCGCCAGACCAAATGCATCGGCACGATTGACCAAAAGAGTGTTGGCATTGGGAATATCAATTCCCGATTCAATGATCGTGGTACAAACCAGGATATCCAGCTCCCCGCGCACAAACTTCTGCATCTGCGCTTCCAACAGACGCGCCGGCATCTGCCCGTGGGCCGCGCCCACCCTCGCCTCCGGAACCAGCCTGGACACACGGCGCACGATCGACTCAATCCCTTTGACACGGTTGTGCACAAAAAATGTCTGGCCGCCCCGATTGAGTTCCCGTTCAAAGGCCTCTTTGAGAATGGAGTCCGAGTCTTCGAAGACCTCCGTCTTCACAGGCCTGCGCTTCTCAGGCGGAGTATTGACCAAAGACAAATCTCTCAATCCGGTCAACCCCATATACAGAGTGCGGGGGATCGGAGTGGCTGTCAGGGTGAGAATATCCACCATGAGACGCATACGTTTCAGGCGTTCTTTGTGCTCCACCCCAAAGCGCTGTTCCTCGTCAATGATCACCAGCCCCAGATTCTTGAACTGCACATCCGGGGAAAAAAGCCGGTGCGTGCCGATCACCATATCAACCCGCCCATCCGCCAAACCTTTGACAGTATCCGCCTGTTCCGAAGCCGTGCGAAAACGACTGAGCATCTGCACATTAATCGGCAAATGCTTGAGCCGGTCTGTAAATGAGCGAAAGTGCTGCTCGGCCAGAATCGTCGTAGGCACGAGCATGGCCACCTGGCGGTTGTCCATCACCACCTTGAAGGCCGCTCTCAGAGCTACTTCCGTCTTGCCGTACCCCACATCCCCGCAAATAAGCCTGTCCATAGGTTGCGGGGACTCCATATCCCGCTTGACCTCCATGGAAGAACGGATCTGATCCGCGGTTTCCTCATAAGGAAAACTCTCTTCAAACTCCCGCTGCCAGTCCGTGTCCGCACTGGTCTGAAAACCCTCCATGGTCTGGCGCAAAGCCTGCAGGTGCAAAAGCTCAGTCGCATACGCGCGCAGGCTGTCCCGCACCCTGTCCTTGGTGCGATCCCAAGCCTTGCCGCCCAGCTTGTGGAGCTTGGGAGACTTGCCTTCAAAACCGATGTACTTCTGGACCAAATGGGCCTGGTGTGAAGGCACATAAAGCCGGTCCTTGTCCGCGTACTCCAGAATCATGTGGTCCGACTCGTGCCCGGCTTTTTCACGGAGCTTCTTGCGCCCCAGATAGCGCCCGATTCCGTGATCCATGTGCACAGCCAGGTCTCCCCGGCGCAGATCCACAAACTGCTCCACCGGAGTTTCTTCCAAGGCCAGGAATTCCAGCGAACGCGCCTTGGCTCCCGGGCGAAAATACGGAAGCACCACAAGCATGTCGTGATTGTCTACAGGCTCGCCCGTGTCCATCCGGAAGCTGCGAAGAGTGGCCACCGTATCGCCGTCAAACTCCACGCGCACCGGCAATTCGAAATCGGCGGGAAACACGTCGACCACACCCCCGCGCAAAGCCACATCCCCGGGCTCAGACACAGCCTGCACACGCTCAAAGCCCAGCTTCACCATCCGGCGGAGAGCTTCCTGCATATCCAACTCTTGTCCGCAATGAAATTCGACCGATTCGAAGGACATCAGGGAGTCCTCACATCGTTTCCGGAGCACCCACTCCCAGAAGATCCAGGCCGCGCGCAAGAACCGAACGCACTCCGCGGATCAACGCACAGCGGGCAGCAGTCAAGGCAGGGTCCTCAGTCACAACCCGGTGCCGGTCGTAGAAACGGTGAAACAGACCTGCCAGGTCCTGTAGGTAGGGAATAATCTGGAAGGGCTCCAAGTCCCCGGCAGCCACACGCAAGGAATGCGGAAACTCCCGCATGCGGCGCAGGATTGCGACCTCCACTTCCTCCTGCAATAGGGAATACTCGATCTCACCGGGCGCCACGGACGCCGCGCCCGCATTGCGTTCCAAAATCCCGCAGATACGCGCATGAGCGTATTGGATGTAGTAGACCGGATTTTCCAGGCTGCGCTCCTTGGCCAGCTCCAAATCAAAATTCAGATGCGCATCTGCCTTGCGCATCAAATAAAAGAAACGCGCGGCATCCACACCCACCTCGTCTACCAGCTCTCTCAGAGTGACAAACTCCCCTGCCCGGGTGGACATACGAACCGGCTGGCCTTTGCGGAAAAGCGAACAAAGCTGGACCAGGATTACGTTCAGGGCCTTGGGATCCTGGCCGAATGCCTCAATACAGGCCTTGATGCGCGCAATATAACCGTGGTGGTCCGGCCCCCACACATCCACCATGCGCTCAAAACCTCGCTGGAGTTTTTGCCTGTGGTAGGCAATATCCGAGGCAAGGTAGGTGCTGTCTCCATTGGCGCGCACCACAACCCGGTCCTTGTCGTCCCCAAAAGCCGTGGACCGGAACCAGAGAGCCCCTTCTTCTTCAAAAATATGACCTGCCTCTTTCAGGGTATCCAAACTCCCTTGAAGCTCCCCGGACTCGCGGAATCCGGACTGCCAGGTCCATTGATCAAATCCGACCCTAAAGACCTCCAGGTCTTCCCGGATCCCTTTGAGAATATGCTCCACGGCAAACCTGGATATCCGGGCGAGCTCCGGCTTGCCCGCCTTAACCCACTCCGGATGATCCTTCAGGAGATCTTTGGCCACGTCCACGATGTATTCACCCTGGTAGCCGTCCTCGGGCAAGGAGAGGGTCCGGCCCTGGAGCTCAAGCGCGCGGGCCAATACGGATTCACCCAGGAGTCCGATCTGGCGGCCTTCGTCATTGACATAGTATTCACGCGTCACGGGAATTTCGAGGAATTCCAGAATGCGCGCCAAGGCATCCCCAAAAGCAGCCTGGCGGCCATGGGCCACAGTCATGGGGCCCGTGGGATTGGCGCTCACATACTCCACCAGGGTAACGGGCGCTTTGACAGGAACCTTTCCGTATTCTTCAGGAAAGTCGAGGATGGAGAACAGGGTCTGATACAAGGCCGTGTCGCTCAACCAGAAATTGATGAATCCGGGCGGCTGCACTTTGATTTCGCGCACCGCCCCGGCCAAACCCGCATTCCCCAGCTGTTGCTGCAGGGCAGCAGCGATTTCCCCGGCCAGTTGCGTGGGTGCTTTGTGCGCAACCTTGGCTAGACGCATGGCCACATTCGTGGTCAGATCCCCGTGGCTGGGCACCTTAGGAATTTCGAGTTGGATAGGGATAGGAGTGGAATCCTCGGTATAACCCGAGTCCGCGAGCACACGGCACAGTATTTGTTCCAGACCTATTTCAAGATTTGAAGGACGCACGGGAGCACTCTACGGGTTAACGGGAAGTCTGGGCACATCTCCCCAGAGCCTCTCCAAGCTGTAGTACTCTCTTGCCTCCTTGGAGAACAGATGGATCACCACGTTGCCGAAGTCCTGGAGAATCCAAACCGCTTCCTGGAACCCCTCAACGTGCCCCCCTTTGATTCCCTTCTCGCCGGCGACCTTGCCCGCATTGTCGGACATGGCCTTAAGATGGGTCGGGGATGTGCCGGTTGAAATAACGAAGTAGTCCGTAAATGTGGCCGCCGAGGTCAAGTCTAGAACCAGAAGGTCAACTGCCTTCTTGTCAGACAAGGCCTCGGCGAACAAAATGGCTTTTTCTTTGGCGCCAATCTCCTGAGTCGTTCTTGCCACCAAACGTCTAGGAGCCGGGCTTGAGAATCTTATACATACCAGTGCCACAGTCCGGGCACTTGCCCTTCATGGCGGGACGCCCATTCTTCATAGTAACGCGCTCAGTATCCTGCATTTGCTTCTTGGCCTTGCATTTCACGCAATATGCTTCTTCAGACATAATTTCCTCCAAGCTAACCCGCCCAAATCCCGCTTGCGGGGGGTGAATGATCTCAATCACGCTAGCATACTTGAAAAAAGCCTGTCAACTGAAGCCCGGACCCGTTCCTGATGCCGGTCAGAACCAGTTTTGCTTCTTAAAGTACAAAAACATCCCGCCCGCGACCGCGGCCATGAGGACCCAAACCAAGGGATATCCCCAAGGGTGATGGAGTTCCGGCATATTTGCGAAGTTCATTCCGTAAATACCCGTAATTAAAGTGAGGGGCATCATCATCGTGGCAATAACCGCGAGCACCTTCATAATTTCATTCAAACGGTTCGAAGTCACCGAAACATAGGTGTCCAAGGACCCTGCGATCAATTCCCGGCTGGCGTCCACCAGATCGTGCAAGCGCACCAGGTGGTCATGAACGTCCCTCAAGTACATGTAGACAGCCGGCCGGATCCAGCGAAAATCTCCTCTAAGCAAGGAACTCACCAGGTCCCTTTGGGGGCCGATAATCCGGCGCAGGACCATGGCCTGCTTGCGCAGGTCGTGGAGCTTCGTGAGGTCCTCAGGATCCGGGTCTTCAAAAAGCTTGTCTTCGAGCTTGTCGGTCTGTTCATCCAGATGGTCCACAATGGGGAAATAGTGATCCACCACCGCATCGGCAATGGAGTGAAAAAGAAAGTCCGTGCCGCGCCTCATATTCGGCGAACCCTTTGCAAAACGCTCCCAATTGAAATCAACACAGCGTAATGCCGTGGAGTGGGCCGTAATCACAAAATTTCCTCCCACACAAATATCCAGTTCGATGGGTTCCATCTCTCCGCCTGACACAGACTCCTGGCCGATCGCGTGCAACACTACAAAAAGATATTTGTCGAAGTTCTCCGCCTTGGGACGAGCATTGGGCAGAATAATATCTTCAACCGTAAGAGGGTGCAGACCAAAACGGTTGAGGAGAATTTCGATATCGTCCTCTGCCGGACGGTCGACATCTGCCCAGATCAAGGCCTCGGGAATACTTAGGAGTTCGGTGATGCGGTTCTCATCCGTGAACTCCTCGTATACACCGTCTTTGTTGATTGCACAGCATCGAACCATGCGTGTACTCCTGTCTCAAAAAATATCCGGGCTAGCGGTAAAAACCATTCCGATCAATATAATCCCTTACCACTTGAGGAATCAAGGTTTCCGTCGACTCCCCTTTGGCAATGCGAGTCCGGATTTCGGTCGAGGACACCCGCTTCGCTTCAATCTCCACCAGGCGCACACCTGAAGGAATCGGTTCAGCCTCAAAACCGGGCCGGATTCCGACCACAAATTGCGCCAGGCTCAAGACCTCTTCCCGCCTGTACCACCGGTCCAAGGAACGCAATACATCCGTGCCTGCCAAAAAGAAAAGCTCTGTCCCGGCCGGAAGTTCTTCGCGCAAGCGGCGCAGAGTGTGTACGGTATAGGAGACGCCTTTCGCATCAATCTCCAAGCGGGAGACCCGGAACTTGGGATAGGCCTGGACCCCCAACTCCACCATGGCCACCCGGTGTTCAGGAGGCAGAACCTCCAGATCCTTCTTGAGCGGCGGGATGAAGGCAGGCATAAAAAGCACTTCATCCAGCTTCAGGGCCTTGGAAAGCTGGTCTGCCAAGGACAGATGCCCGAAGTGAATCGGGCTAAAGGTTCCACCCAGGACCCCGAGGCGCTTGACCGGACTCATGGACGGATCTGCCCGGTCCCACGAATCAAATATTTGTAAATCGTCAGTTCCTCCAGACCCATCGGGCCGCGGGCG